>USFU01000054.1 GCA_900554135.1 uncultured Collinsella sp.
CCCGGCCGGGGGGGGGGGGGACCCCCCGCGCGTGGCCCGCCGCGCCCCCAAACCCCCCCCTATCTTTGGTGGGGTTGTTGGGGGGGGCACCGGCGGCCTGCCGGGCCGCCCCGGCGGGGGGGGGCCCACGCCTCTTTATTGATGGGAGGCCTGATAGGTCGATGGTTCCGTGCCCGGATGCGTCCAAAGTGAGACGGGCTTTCCGGATGGGCAGGCTTTCGGAAAATGCATCCCGGAATTTGCCTTTGGAATGGGACGCCGTTTCCCAATGAGGCTCAAGCGGAAAATGCGTCCCGGAATTTGCGCTCAAAGTGGGATGCGGTTTCCGGTTGAGGGTCTAAGGGGAAAGTGCGTCCCAGAATCGACGCTTGAAATGGGATGCAGTTTCCCGATGAGGCACTCGACGGAAAATACATCCCAGAAATGGCCTTTGAGCTGGGATAAGATTTCCGCGGCATCTCGGATTCTCAAAAATGAGACACGCCGTTGGCGAAAATGAGACACGTGATATCGGGCGTCGGACGTATCATTTGCAAAAATGAGCAGACTCCACTCGAGTAAAGCGAGGTCCCCCATGCACGTTCCACACCCCCACATTCGCCGGTTGTCGAAAATCCCGCTTGTTGGGACGGCGGCGCTTGCTGCGCTGATCGCCACGAGCGTCGCCTGTTTCACGGCGGCTCCCAACGTCGCCCAGGCGGCAGACACGCCTGAGATCACCGATATGACCGAGCAGGACTATAGCGACCTGGGCCTGGGCACGAGCGAGGACATTCCGGCCGATACCGTTGGCCCCTATTCCACCGATACCCCCACGACGTTTGCCACGCGCAGCGAGGTCTATATGGCAGCTAACGGTAGCCATGGCAATCGCTACACTCTGCGCGACAAGCTCGAGAACGTCGAGCGCGGCGATATTGGCGGCAGCAGCAAACTCACCGATGGCTATGGAAGTGTGTGGGGCGCCGCAAAGTTCTGGCAAAACGTCAACAATTTCGATACGAACAGCGACCTCTACAAGCATAGCGACTACGGTGGCGGCACCTGGTCGTATCTGAGCAACAATGAGTCCTCGACGGTACTTGCCAACGACAACAACGGCTTCTCGGGCATTCACGCCACAAGCGTTGAGTTCTGCGGCGATGCCAGTACAGGCAAAAAGAGCCGCGTTGCCGAGCTTCGTGCCTACGGCGACAGTTCTTCCACGACGATCGACGGCAAGTCGTACGCCGGAAAGGTTGAGCTGGTCCTCTATTCGTTTAGCAACGGGCGCACGCGCAGCCTTGATACGCGCCTGCCGGTGACGGTCAACACCAATATGATGGACGGAGGCCGTTTTAAGTATCTGAACGCCGGCTACCTGCAAGAGCACGACGCCGTCTTTGATGTCGAGGCGGGCGATGTCGATGGCGACGGCGTGGACGAGCTTTTTGTCTATGCGGGCTGCTATGTCGACGAGAGCGGCGTGCGTAAGGCTGTAGTCGATATGTACGACCTGGAGGGCGGCAACTGGAAGCAAAGCGTCGTCAAAATCGATGCCGGTAACGCCGCTGACTACACCACGCACAACAAGGGCGGGAACGATTCCTGGACGCAGCTTCAGTCAGCTCCTGTCGTTTCGCTGGCGGCCGGCGACCTCGATCGCGATTTTTGCGATGACCTCGCCATCGTAGTCTCGGCACCCTACGGCAAAAAGAATATTGATAAGTCGACGCATTGCGAGCTGTTCTCGTGGGATGCATCCAAGGGTGCGCTCGTCCATGTCGATGCTCTGGGTGACGCGGGCGCAATCTCCCTCTCCGCGAACGGCAAGACCATGGTTGCCGCGAATGCGACATTCGGCACGTTTGCCGCCTACGATGAAGAAGGAAAGAAGACGGGTGAAACCGTCACGGGCCTTATTCTTGCGGGCTATGACTGGCAAAGCAGCACTTTTGATTACGGCGCCTCTGACGGCAGCAAGGGGGCTGTACGGCGCGCTGTACCGCTACGCGTATTTTGACTCGGAGTCTGGCGAGTTCAAACTTTCCGATTGCAAGGAATACAGAGACGGGCTCCTCGCCTCCTATGGACTGATGCATGTGCCCAACAGCGCATGGAAGGATAGTGCTCAGGATAAGCGTTATCCGTGCACCTTGGCACCTATTGCTCTTGCCACTGCCAACCTTGACGGTCTGTCCGAGCAGCCGGCGGTCGACGAGGTGCTCGTGGGCGGCGATGTGTTCCGCGACTTTGCCTGCAACACGGCGCAGAGCGGGGCCCAGGGCTTGGGTTCCATGGTCGGAACCATGAGCATGAGCGGCCAGCAATACAACAGCAGCAACAAGCATGACCACAAGGGTATAGAGCAGGTGTGGATCAGCGACGTCAAGGCGGGCAGCGTCTCGGGTTCGGACCGCTATAACGAGAGCTTTATCGCCGTGGTGGGCAAGCACCGCGACGAGGACCTGCGCAAGAACGATGACTACTATTGGATGACCGCCTCGCATTTTTCGCTCGACGAGAACGGAAAGGTGCGCCGCGGCGAGGAGCAGGTGATTAGCGAGAGCAACCGTCGCGGCACTACCTATGGCACATTTATCTCGCTCGCGCTGCCCGATGTCGACAACGACAGCGTCAAGATAACGTACAAGGACCGCTACAAGGTCTATACCAACCCGCGCGTGCTTGCCGTGCTGCAGGATGCGCCCTATGTTGAGGATCTGGAGCAGGCATACGGCTATCTGGTGTTGGGCGGCACGTCATACGGAGAGGAAAAGGGCACGGGGACATCCCAGGGCTATACCATTGGCGCCGAGTTGGGCGTTGCCGTCGAGGTGCAGACCGGTCCGCCCCTGGTCGCGATGAATGCTTCAGTCGATTTTGCCGCCGAGGGATGCTATGACTACCGGAGCGAGCGCACGGTCAGCGCAAGCGTAAGCTATGAGTCGCATGCCGGCGAGGGTGACAAGGCCGTGCTCTACACGATTCCGATGGTCTATTACGAGTATGAGATCGAAAATGAGGAAACTGGTGGCAAGGGCGTGATGGCGGCGCCCGTGTCGCTCGGCGCGCAGACCTCGGTCGTTAATGTCGAGGCCTATGACCGCATTGCCAAACAGCACAATATGACGCCGCTCAGCTACTTTTTGACCAACCGGTCGGGAGAACCCGGAACCTATCAAACGACGCTCAACGGCGAGACTCCCGTTGGGGATTCCTTTGGCCTGGGCAAGCCTGGCGTAACGCGCGCCTACACCCACGATGGGTTTAACGGCGCCGCCGCGCAGTCGGGGGCGAGCATTGAGCAGACCATCGAAGTCGAGGAGGGCAAGGAGCAGGAGCTCGAGCTCGGCTTGACGCTGAACGGCAGCGTTGTCATGGGCGCGAAGCTCGCAAAGCACGAGTTGTTTGGCGGCCTGTGCTTTGGTGCCAACGCCGGCTTTACTACGGGTAACTCCTCGAGTGAATCGACCGAATACGGCGGCACCGTCGACAACCTGCCCGAGGCCGCGCAGGGCAAGTACGGTTTTGTGTGGCGTCTGGGCGTCAACGCGGTGGATGTCGACAAGTTCGAGGCAGACTCGGGCGACAAGCTCGGCACCAAGGACACCGACCAGTTCTGGATCGTGGGCTATGACGTTAAGGACGTCGAGATGCCCGACGCGCCGGCCGTGACGGGCTTTACGGCAAACGCCGTCGATTCGACCAGCGTTACGTTTAGCTGGGACGATGTACTCGCAAACAAGAGTGGCTTTAGCTACGGCGTGGGCATGCTGCAGAGCAATGCGGCGGATGCGGTCGTCAATAGCTGGAAGATTGCCGACAACACGCAGACCTCGCTCAAGTGGGATGGGCTGCAGCCCAATACGGAGTATCGATTCGCCATCGCCGCCGTTAAGAATGGATCCACGACCGAAACAGGTATTCGCTCGGCAATCATCACGGTCAAGACCATGCCCGATGGCATGACGATGACCGTGAGCGGACCTGCGGCGGATGCTGCGGAGGGGTCGGATCTTGGATACGACTCTTCGGTTGAGCGCACGGCGGGAAGCCACCTGACGCTCTCGGCGATTGGCCATGTGAAGCAACTCGGTGCCGACGATAGCGAAACAGGGCTGGCACCGACCTATATGTGGTACCGCAAGGGCCGCGGCGAGACAGAGTTTAAGCTCGTGGGTGCCGATGGCAACCTCGCGGCTGGAACGGCCTCAAAGCTCGAGATTGACCTGACCGCAGACGATGACGGTGCGCAGTATTACTGCCACGTGGGATACAACGACGTGGGCCTCGACACCGGCACGACGCTCGTGAATATCGAGGCCGAGGAGACGGCGCCCACAACGGTGAACGCCACCCCGATCCGCACGCGCCGCCTGTTCTCACAGGCAAGTGCGGGCGCCAAGAAGTTCCTGGATCATACGCTGGTAAACACCGCCGGCCCAACCGATTCCGAAGGCTCAAAGGACCCCGAGACTCCTGAGACCCCGACGAACCCGGACAAGCCCAAGTCCGACAACGGAGCTAAGACCGACACCAAGGTCAAGACTACGACCACAGCGAAGAACCTCGCAAACACCGGCGACCAAACATTCGCCCTAGTCGCCACCGCAGCAGCAGCGGGAGCAACGCTCGTAGTGATAGCCCTCATCATGCTGATCAAGCGCCGCAAGACCCACTAGTAGCCAGTCGAACATATCGACAAAGTAAAACCCGGGTAGCCAAACAACTGGCTACCCGGGTTTTCTCTTTATTAGAAATCAGAGTCTTCAAGGCAAGAGCCCGATTCAACCAGAGACACTCCGAATACTCCCCAAGACAAGCCGTGCTCCAACAACAAGGCGTCTGTCCGGGCGGAGGCATGTAAGGTTCATCGCGAGTTCCGCACGCAAAGGGGGCCACTTAATGTGGCCCCCGTCTTGCGCAGGACTGTCCGAGCAGGGAACCTTACATGCCTCCGCCCGGACAGACGTTTCAGTTATGAACTCGCAGCTAGTCGTTACTTAATCTTGGTCGTACCCGGCGCCAGGTTGGGGTCGGTCTCGTTGGCCTCGGTCTGGAAGTGCTCGGTGTACACGTTCTTGCCGTCGCGGAACATCTCGTAGTATTGCATCTTGGCGTAATCCTCGCGTGCCTTGGTGGCGGCTGCTGCTGCGGCGTCGTCTCCGGTGACGTTGGAGGAGAGCGCCCAGCGCAGACTGGCGTCCTCGTAGCCGACGGAGTTGATGGCGGGCAGCGACTTGCGCAGCGTCATGTGCGCTTTCTGGTAGTCGGTCAGCGGTGCGCCGATCAGCTGCATAAGCTGCGTGGACAGGTAGTTGGTGGATAGGTCGTCGACCTCGCTCGTCTGGCCGCAGCCGGCAACGTCGTAGTTAGCCCAAATGATGTAGTCGGTCTGCCACAAGCGCTCCTGATGCGTAGCGTCGTCCTCGCCGGTAAACCACTTGTCGTTGAACTTGGACGGGAAGAACGGCTGGTGGTCGCCCCAGAACACCACGACCACCTTGCGGTCGAGCTTGCTCAGGGCGTTGAGGAAGTAGCGCAGCGCCTGATCGGACTGCTCGATGCACGAGACATACTCGTCGACATCGGAGAGCGTGCCGTCCTCGACGGTCTTGGCGTCCAGGTCGGTCGTGTCGATATTCAGGTGCATCTGCTTATCGACCGGCACCAGGCCCGTGTCGTAGCCCGAGTGGTTCTGCATGGTCACGTCGAAGATAAACTGCGGATCGGCGTTCTGGTCGAGCAGCTCAAGAATCTTGTCGTAGGTAGCCTGGTCGGTCACCATGCCGCGCAGGGTGTCGGCTCCCTGGAAGTCATTGATAGACAGGAACTGGTCAAAGCCAAAGTCCTTGTACACGTTCTCGCGGTTCCAGTTGGTGGCGTGGTTGGGGTGCATGGCCGTGGTGGAATATCCGAGCGACTTGAACTGCTCTGCCAGGTTCCCGGTCGTCTCCATGTTGTAGATGGTGTACGGATACACGCCCGAGCCCAGGTTGGCCATGGAGTTGCCGGTCATAAACTCAAACTCGGTATTGGCGGTGCCGCCGCCGTAGGCGCTCACGTAGAGCTTGCCGCGGCTGAGGCAGTTGGACAGGTTCTTAAAGTACTGCGGGCCTTCGTAGCCGGCGCGCATGTTCTGGTAGATCGAAAGGTCTGAGAAGGTCTCGTTCATGATGGCGATGACCGTGGGCTTCTCGCTATCGAACTGCTCCTCGGCGGCGGCGCGCTCGTCGCTCTTGGCCGCGTCGGACTTGTCGTAGGCCTTGGTGTACTTTTTGAGCGTGGCCTTGGCATCGTCGACGGAGTAGTCGGCGGGTTTGGGCGGCTTGATGGACTGCGCTGCGCTAATGAAAGCGGGCAGGTATCCCTCGCGCCAGTAGCTCTCGAGCGGACGCCAGGTGTAGACGGTGATGCCGAGGGTGTTGTAGTAGTCGATAAGCGTGACGTGCGCGGTCACGCCGCCCAGGCACAGCACGGCGACGAGCAGGTTGGTGAGCAGCATGCGCTTGGCGTTGGCGGCGCCCTTCTGACGGTGCGGTGCCACCAGGCCGGCGTACTCGCATAGCAGCATGGCGATGGCGGTAAAGCCCATGGACAGCACGCAGAACAGCGAGATCGAGAAGGTGTAGCCGGTGCCGGCGACCGCAGCGGCGGTGGAGATGGCCGAAAGGTCGCCCGGCTGGATGGGCATGGATTTAAACGTGATGACGAAGAACTCGGCAATGCCCAGGACAAAGAGGGCGAAGGCCAGGACGGCCGGAGCCGCGCCGTGGCGCTGGAACAGGAAGAACAGGCCGGTCATGAGCACGGTGATGATGGCCCACTCGAGCAGGATGCACAGGGGGTAGACCCAGGTAAAGTCGTGGTTGGACGAGACTTCCATGCCCAGCAGCGCAAAGACGCCGGCGAGCAGCAGGCACAGGACCGCCGCGACGAGCGGTTTGCCCACAAGGGCGCCGCGCAGGCGGGCGAGCTTGCCCGTGGGGGCGGGGGCGTCGGTCGAGGCGAACGCAAAGACGCGCGGGGCGATGCGGTCGCGGGCGATGCTGGCCCAAGCGCAGCCGGTGAGGATGGCATTGGTCAGGATGAGCATCACAAAGGCGAGCGGCTCGTTTTGCGCGACGAGACCAATAGCGCCCCAGACGGCCAAAAAGAGCTGGAACAGGCCAAAGGCGACGCTCCAGGCGAAGGCGCCCTTGGTGACGGTGCCCGACTGAGCGCGAATGGCCTTGGCCTCGCGCAAGACAAGGTAGACGGTCACCGCAAGACCGACGAGCGAGATGGCGGCAGCGAACATGCTGAGACTCCTCACAAACTAAAACCTACGAAAGCGGGGGTTTACCCGATTGTTACCAAGATATGCGCTGCAATTGGTGGCTGCGCACAACAACCAGCCATATTAACGCGCGCGCGTGGCGGTGTGGCGCAATGTAGTAGCGACCTGCGCGATAATGGACGGGAATTACACGGAAACGTAAAGGCTTCTTAAAGAATTGACGAGGATAGAGCTATGGGTGAGCAGGTTTGTATGACGGGCGCCGAGTACTGCGGCAGAGCTGCGGGCGTGGATACGAACGGTTATCCGGTCGAGACTACGGGCAATGCGGTGCTGGACATCTTGGAGCACCGTTCCTCCACGCGTGCCTTCGCGCGTGATGACAACGACCGTCCCGTGGCGGTGACCGACGAGCAACGTGCGGCGATTTTGCATGCGGCGAGTCGCGCGCCGTCGGCGGGCGCCATGATGATGTATTCCATCGTGAGCATCCGCGAGCAGGCTACGCTCGACCGCCTGGCCGACCTGTGCGACCACCAGCCCATGATCGCCAAGGCGCCCTGGGCACTGATATTTGTGGTCGATTATGCCAAGTGGATCGATCTGTTTGAGCACGTGGGCTGCTTTGAGCCCGAGTTTGTCAAGCGCACGGGCAAGGCGCCCCGCCGCGCGCCGGGTTTGGGCGACTTTGCCATCGCGGCCCAGGACGCCGTGATCGCCGCGCAAAACGCCGTGGTTGCCGCCGAGGCCCTGGGGCTGGGGAGCTGCTACATCGGTGATATCGTCGAGAATGCCGAGGAAGTTGCCGAGCTGCTTGATCTGCCACCCTATACCATGCCGCTATCGATGCTCATCATCGGCACGCCTCGCAAAGAGCGTCCGGCCATTGCGCATCCCGTGGTGAACCTGGTGCACGAGGAGCGCTACTGCCGCGCCGATGCTGCGACTATGGACGCGCAGGTGGCCGAGATGGACGCGATGTTCCGTCCGCATGCCCGCGAGGTGGGGGAGCGCGTCGTGGACATCTATACCCGCAAGCACACCAGTCCCTTTATGGCCGAGATGAGCCGCTCCATGGAGTGGTGGTTTAAAAACTGGCTTGGAAAATGACGAATGTGATAAGGGGACAGTCCCTTTGTCACATCACATATCGCCGCGGTAGCCTAAAGACTGTATAAATCTTTATCTAGCTGGGAAAACAGTGCATTAAAACATGGCCGATTACCTATAATCCTTTCGAACGTTAAAGTTGGGAGGAAACCGGCTTATGGAACAAAAGGCCAAGGAGGCAGCCTCACACGCTGCGATTCCTGTGAGCATCTCGGCGATGCTCGTCACGCTGGGCGTGGTGTATGGCGATATCGGCACCAGCCCCATGTATGTAACCAAGGCACTCGTTGCCGGCAACGGCGGCATCGGAAGCGTCACGGAGGAGTTCGTGCTCGGCGCGCTCTCCCTTGTCGTGTGGACGGTCACGCTGCTGACGACCGTCAAGTACGTGCTGATCTCGCTGCGCGCCGACAACCACGGCGAGGGCGGTATCTTTGCCCTGTACAGCCTGGTCAAGCGCTGCGGCAAGTGGCTCATCATCCCCGCCATGCTGGGCGGCGCCGCATTGCTCGCTGACGGCATCCTGACGCCCGCCGTTACCGTTACCACGGCCATCGAGGGCCTGCGCACCATCCCGGCGGTCCATGCTGTGTTGGGTGACGATCAGGGCCGTGTCGTGGCCATCACGCTTGCCATCATCATCGCGCTCTTCTTGGTGCAACGTATCGGTACGGCCAAGATCGGTCACGCCTTTGGCCCCATCATGACGCTGTGGTTCCTGTTCTTGGGCGGCACGGGTCTGTTCTTTGTCTTCCAGCACCCCGCGGTGCTGCTGTGCCTCAACCCGCTGCGTGGCATCGGCTTTTTGTTGAGCCCCAACAACCACGCGGGCATCATGATTCTGGGCAGCTGCTTCCTTGCCACCACCGGCGCCGAGGCGCTCTATTCCGACATGGGTCACGTGGGCCGCGGCAACATCTACGCAACCTGGCCGTTCGTTAAGTGCTGTCTGCTGCTTTCCTATATGGGCCAGGGCGCTTGGCTTATCAACAACGCCGCCAACCCCGAGCTCATGGGCATTGCCGACCTCAACCCCTTCTACCAGATGCTCACCCCGGGCCTGCGTCCCTTTGCCGTCGGCCTTTCCACCGTCGCGGCCATCATTGCCTCGCAGGCGCTCATCACCGGCGCATTCTCGCTGGTGTCCGAGGCCAGCCGTCTGGACCTCATGCCGCACATGCAGGTCTTCTACCCTGCCGAGACCAAAGGCCAGCTCTACATTCCCATGGTCAACAACGTCATGCTTGTCGGCTGCGTCATCGTGGTGCTGCTGTTCCAGAACTCGGCGCATATGGAAGCCGCCTACGGCCTTGCCATTACGCTGAC
>USFU01000055.1 GCA_900554135.1 uncultured Collinsella sp.
GCGCAGCTCGATCTTTCGCGCGGAGTGCGCCAGGGAGCCGGCGAGGTTGTCTACGGTGCCGGTAAAACCGCCGAGCAAATTGCCGCCATTATCGAGGCGCTGCGCGATGCAGGCCAGGAACGCATCCTGGTCACACGCTTGGATGCCGAAAAAGCCGCGCGCACCGCTGAGCTTCTCGGCAACGACATCGACCTGGGATATGTCCCGGACGCCCAGCTCGCCCTGGTGGGTGGCAAGCCCTCCCCCACCGGCAACGGACGCGTTGTCGTCGCCTGCGCCGGCACGAGCGACCTGCCCGTCGCCGAAGAGGCGGCACTGACGGCCGAGTTCTACGGCAACGAGGTCGATCGCCTCTACGACGTGGGTGTCGCCGGCCTGCACCGCCTGCTCGCTCATGCCGAGGAACTTGCCCAAGCGCAGGTGGTCATCGCCATCGCCGGCATGGAAGGCGCCCTGGCGAGCGTCATCGGAGGCCTTGTGAGCTGTCCGGTCATCGCCGTCCCTACCAGTGTGGGCTATGGCGCGAACTTTGGCGGCGTGGCCGCACTGCTCGCCATGCTCAACTCCTGCGCCAGCGGCGTTTCGGTCGTCAACATCGACAACGGCTTCGGCGCCGCCTACCAGGCAAGTCTTATCAATCATCTGAGCGCTGGCACGCCCTGCGCCCGTTAAGGAGCATTCCATGTCCAATCATCAGCACACGCTTATCATCGACGGCACCTCGGGCATCAGCGGCGACATGACCGTCGCGGCCCTGCTCGACCTAGGCGCCAGCGAGGAGCACCTGTGCGAACAGCTCGCCACGCTGCCGGTCGACGGCTTTTCGATCGCCGTGACGCGCGTAAACAAGCATGGCATCGACGCCTGCGATTTCGACGTCCAGCTTGCAGAGGAGCTCGAGAACCATGATCACGATATGGCCTGGCTCTACGGCAACGAAGCAGCTGCCGAGCACACACATGAGCATGAGCACCACCATCATGATCATGGCGAGCACGAACACGAGCACTGCCACGAGCATGACCATGAGGCCCACGGTCATGGCCACGAGGATCAGCATCACGCCCACCACCATCACCACCGTTCTTTGACGGACGTCAACGCCATCATCGGAGGCTCGCAGCTAAGCGATGGCGCCAAGCGTCGCGCGCTCGCCATCTTTGCCGCGCTCGCCGCCGCCGAGGCCAAGGCCCACGGCAAAACGCCCGAGACCGTCATGTTCCACGAGGTGGGCGCCGTCGATTCCATCGTCGACGTCTGCTCGGTCGCCATCTGCCTCGATGACCTTGGTATTGAGGACATCGTGGTCGAGTCGCTCTCCGAGGGCCACGGCACCATTCGCTGCGCCCACGGCCTCATGCCCATTCCCGTCCCTGCTGTCGTCAACCTGTGCCAGGCGGACAATATCGCCCTCGTGCCCGCACCGGTCGCCGGCGAGCTCGTGACGCCCACGGGCGCCGCCATCGTCGCCGCACTGCGCACGTCCGAGCACCTGCCGGCCCGCTACCGCATCGAAGCCGTCGGCTACGGCGCCGGTAAGCGCCCCTACGAGGGCTGCTCCGGCACGCTCCGTTGCCTGCTTGCTCACGTGGATGCATAGCCATGGATGCCCGCAAGACAAAAAGCCGCGCCGCTATTGTCACGGCGTTTTCCGAGCTCCTTCGCGAGGAGGACTACGGCAAGATCACCGTCGGCGACATCATCGCGCGCGCTCACGTAGGCCGCGCGACATTCTACGGCCTCTTCAAGAGCAAAGATGACCTACTGTCCGAACTCGTGAGCGACATCTGCACCCACGCCATCGACGACGATGGTACACCGCTCGACGACCCACTCGTGCAGGTCGAGCATATCCTCAACAACCTCTGGGAACGCCGTCAAGGCGTACGAGCCCTCGTAGCCGGCGCCGGCTCACGCGTCTTCGCCGACTGCCTACGCAAGACCATCATGTCACGAGCAGCCGAAACCGTCCCTACCGACCCAAACGGTCCCGCCGCCACCATGGACCGAAGCTTCCTGCTACACCACATAGCCTCAAGCTTCGTAGGAATGGTCCAATGGTGGGCCTGGCACAACTTCCAAGCCCCAAAAGAGGACGTAGCCAAAGACTACCTATCAGCCATCAAGCCCCTCTTCGGTTAGACAGAACCCTCATCCCAAAGCACCGCCCCACCCCAAGGCGCCACGCATCCCAAAGTGCCACTCGCACCTCAAAGCGCCTAACAACAAAGTGCCCACCACATCCAAATTCAGATATATATGTTGGGTTGCTTGTTCGAATGCAACTGGATTTCCGCAGGGTCCGGCATAGGTTAACTTTCCGCCGCACTCCGCAGGACGCAAGAAGCTCCCGCCGCACGAAGTGCGCAACGGGAGCTTCTTGCATGTCCGAGGACGCGGCGGAAAGTTAACCTATGTCGGACCCGGGCGTTATATCAATTGTCTTGGACTAGAACATACCCAAGAAACCATGCACAAACAGCGCGGCCAGAGCGGCACCGATAAACGGAGCGATGCCAGGAACAAGCAGGCCGTACTTCCAGTTGTTGTCAGCCTTGTTCTTAATCGGCAGCACCTGATAGGCCATGCGAGGACCAAGGTCACGAGCCTGGTTCATGGCGAAGCCGGTGATGCCGCCCATGCCCATGCCAACGGCCCAAACGATCAGGCCAACGCAGATAGCGAGCATCAGAACGTTCTCGCCGGCGCGGCTAGCGGCAGCAAGGATGGCGCTGATGAACACAAAGGTGCAGATAGCCTCGCAGAAGAAGTTACGGGCATAGTTCGTACCCTCGGTGGTGGGGTTGGTCGAGAAGATGTTGCGCTGGGCAATGGGGTCGACGACGCCCTCGGAAGCCTTGAACTCATCGGCATACATAAGCCAAGCGATTACGGCGCCCACAAAGCCGCCGAGCATATCGGCAATCATGAAGGGGATGCAGCTGCTCCACGGCACCAGGCCTACGATGCACTGGGCAAGCACCATAGCCGGGTTCATGCACACGGCGCCGCCAAAGACAAACAGGCAGACCGAGATGCCAAAAGACCAAGTGGTGATGGCAAACATGTGGCCGGAGCCCTGATACTTGGTGCCCTTAAGCACGGTATCGCAGTGCACGCCCACGCCAAAGATGATCATGAGGGCCGTTGCGCCGAATTCGCAGAGGAGTTTGGTAAGCATAAAACCTTATCTTTCTTGTCGGTTATAAACGATTCGTTTAGGCCGCGCGCTAGTGCTGAGCGACAACAACGCCCAGGCCATCGGGAATGACGGCCACCTTGGCATCGGCACCCTTCATCTCAAAGGCGAGCTTGAGCGCCTCCTCGAGGGTGTTGACCGGCGTCATGTGCATATCCTTGATCATCTGGTGATCGCACAGGTCGGTGACCATGATCACAGGGTGATGCGCCAGGATGCGGGCAAAGATCTGGCTCGTCCACTGGTCGGGCAGGGTCTCGTCCTTAGGACGGTCGATACAGGCGCGCTCAAACTCTGCCGGATCGTTGTCGGCGATGTTGTGATAGAAGCCCTCGCCGCCGTGACCGTCGGCACAACCGGCGACGTCGATGATCACACCGCCTTCGGGAAGCGTGGCCTCGGCAGAGCACATGCCCTTCACGGCCTGGTAGATGTTCTGGTCGAGCGGGTAGCCGCCGTTGGTGGTGATGGCAATCTCGCACTCGACGGGCTCAACGCCGGCAAGGCTCTTTACGAACTCGCAGCCAGCCTCGTGTGCCTTGTGGATGTCGCCGGCGAAGGAGCCAATGACCTCGTGCTTGCCGTTGAGCACCACGTTCAGCACAAAGGCAAGGTGAGCCATCTCGGCAGCGGCAAACATGTCCTCGCTCACGTGATTGTGGCAAAGGTTGCCTGCACGCGAATGAGAATCGTTCACAAACTGGCCGTTGTGGTTGTACATGATGGTCTTGTAGCTGGCGATGCCAGGCAGGACGGACTTGCGGCTGCCGGAGAAACCAGCAAAGAAGTGCGGCTCAATAAAGCCCTCGGCAAGCAGCAAATCGCAATCGACGGCAATCTTGTTGATGATGCACTCGCCACCAGAAGGCAGGGTGCCGATCTTTTTCATCATGCTGTCGTCAGTCGCGACGTGCATAACGATTTCCTCGTTGGCAACGATCTCCTCGCCGTACTTGTTGACGAGCTCCTCGTGCGTCGACGGACGATGCATACCTGTAGCAACCAGAATACGCACGCGAGCCTCGGGCGCAGCGGAATGGATGTGATGTAGCAGAATAGGCATCGTCACACGCGAGGGAACGGGACGCGTATGGTCGGAGCTAATGATGACGATATCCTTCTTGCCAGCACAAAGCTCCTCGAGCGAAGGCGAACCATAAGGGTTGGCAAGTGACTCCTCTACCAGCTCTTCCTGAGATTTTGTAGTCTTAAACTCGTTTTGATGACCTTCCATCACACCCGCGAAGTTCTTATCCTCGAGCTCCAGATGCAACGTCTTGTGGTCAAACGGCAGTTCACATTCAAACAATGACGAGCGCCCTCTTCCTTTCAACTGACACACTAGATAAACCGTTGGAAGGATACGCCGCTCACCGAAAAACACCACCGTCCACCGACTCATTAACACAACGTTCATATTTGACCCACAACAAAACGGCCGCGACCCCAAACGGGACCGCGGCCGCTACAGTCGTAAGTCGAGAAGCGCGCCTTTCTTCCCTTCAGCCCGTAATCCGCCGAAAACCGAGGACGAAGGGACCCGATGGGTTTCCCTCTGAATGCATTCCGCAGCACGAAGCCCCATCAAAGTGCGCGAAGCGCGCCATCTTTTCCCCAGCCAGTAATCCGCCGAAGACCGGACATCGCAGGGGCCGCCGTATGTTTGCTTTCCGGCGCACTCCGCAGGACGCAAGAAGCCCTCGCCGCACGAAGTGCGCAGCGAGGGCTTCTTGCATGTCCGAGGACGCGCCGGAAAGCAAACATACGGCGGCCCCGGACAGCGACTACAGGGCTATCGATTACCCCGTGTTTTGCAATCCTGCCGAGACGCCGGTCACAGTCGAAAGAATCAGGCTCATGTACTCGGCCTTCTTCTCCTCGGCCATCTCGTCCTGGTTCATACGCACCTCGCGAAGGGCGCGAACCTGGGCGATGGATAGGGCGTCAACATAGGGGTTACGCACGCGGACGGCGCAGCCGAGCACACGGCGGCGCTGCAGCGGCCATTCATCACCGACGATGGCAAGGACCCACTTACGGGTGAGCTGCATCTCGGTAAAGACCTTCTCGGACAGATCCTGGCGATCGCCCAGGTGCAGATACATCTTGGCGATGCGCTGGTCGGTCTTGGCGATCGACATCTCGATGTTGTCGATAAAGGTGCGGAAGAACGGCCACTCCTGGTAGGCAGCCTTAAGCTGGTCCAGATCGCCAAACTGCTCGCAGGCGGTACCCAGGCCGTACCAGGCGGCCAGATTGATGCGCGCCTGGCTCCAGCTGAAGATCCACGGAATGGTACGCAGGTCGTCGAGCGACTTGGCACCCAGACCGCGCTTGGCCGGGCGCGAGCCGATCGGCAGCAGACCGACCTCGGTCAGCGGCGTCACGGTCGAGAACCACGGTGTAAAGTCCTCGGTGTTCAGCAGGTCCAGATAGCGCTCGTGGCTTACGGCGTTGAGCTTCTCGGCCATATCCCAGAACTTCTGCGTGGTCTCGGTGTTGGTCTTCTCGACACTCGGGGCCGACTGCAAAAGCGTTGCGGCGGCAACGGACTCAACATGGCGCTGAGCCAGCGTGCGGTTGCCGTAACGGGCAAAGATGACCTCGCCCTGCTCGGTGAGCTTAAAGAAGCAGTTGACCGAACCCTTGGGCTGCGCCAGCACGGCCTTGTTGGCCGGACCGCCGCCACGGCCCACGGCACCGCCGCGACCGTGCATGAGCACCAGGTCGATATCGTTCTTCTCGGCCCACTTGGCAATGCGCTCCTGCGCGGAGTGCAGCGCGAGCATGGCCGTGGTAGGACCGGCATCCTTGGAGGAGTCGGAATAGCCCAGCATGACCTCCATGCGGCGGTTGGTCTGGGCAAGGCGCTTTTGCACCACGGGCAGCGTAAGCATCTGGTCGAGCACGTCGACGCAGCCCTCGAGGTCCTCGAGCTGCTCAAACAGCGGGATCACGTCGAGCTCGGGGACATCCTCCTCGTGTGCGAAGGACAGGTGGGCAAGCTCGAAGACGTCGGCCACATGCTGGGCGCTCTTGGTGAACGAGATGATGTAGCGGTGCGCCATCTTCTTGCCGTAGCGCTTTTGGATGGAGCCGATAGCGCGGAAGGTATCGATGACCTCGCGCGTCATGGGCTGCAGGTCGCCATGGATACCGTTCTCGTGGATATCCTTGAGGGCGCGGGCATGCACCACGGAGTGCTGACGGAACTCCATCTCGACCATATGGAAGCCGAAGGACTCGACCTGCCAGATGATGGTCTGGACCGGGCCGTAGGCGGCACGGACGGCACCGCAGGCAGCCAGCGAGCGCTGGACGACGCGCAGGTCCTCCAGGAACTCATCGGCGCTGTGGTACATGGTGTCGGTGATACGGCGCACAGTGGCGTTCAGACGGTCGGCCATGACGAGCATGACGGCGCGATGCGGCTCGTGCTCGGAGATCAGCTCGGCGCGGGCCGTGTAACGAGGGCTCATCTCGACCTGATGGTTCCACAGGTTAATGAGCTCGGCCGACGGCTTGCTGTAGGTAGCCTCGAGCGTGAGGTTGCGGCCGATGTGGCGGCACTTGTCCTCGAGCTTGAGCACCATGTGCGTAAAGTACTTGGCGGCGACCTCACGGCTCACCTTGGCGGTGACGTTGGGGTTACCGTCGCGGTCGGAACCGATCCAGCTGCCGGGATGGAAGAACGCCGGGCACAGCGGCGGCACAGTACCGGCCTTGTCGCCCAGCACCCAATCGTCAAAACGACGATAGATAACGGGGATAACGTCGAACAGCGTGTTATCGAAGATGTCGATGATGGTATCGGCTTCCTCGACCGGCGTGGGCTTCTTGAGCGCGATGGGACTCGTACGCACCAGGGCGTCGATCTCCTGCAGCATATGGCGCTCGTTCTCCACCAGGTCGGAGCCGCCCAGACGCGGACGCTCCTCCAGCAGGTTGGAGATACGGCGGATCTTGCCCTCGACGGCCTTACGACGGGCCTCGGTGGGATGTGCGGTAAAGACAGGGTGGAACTCGAGCTTGTCGAGCAGCTCGTTGGCACCCTCGACACCCAGCTCATTCACCAGCTGGTGATAGGCAACGGTAAGCTCGTTGGCAGGATCGACCTCGGTATCGGTCGACGCACCGGCCTCGCGCTCGCGCAGCTGCGCCACACGGTAGTTCTCCTCCGACAGGTTTGCCAGATGGAAAAAGCTCGTAAAGGCGCGAACGATGACCTGCTGCTTATCGAGCGGCAGGCTGTCGATCAAATCGACGACCTCACGAAATGCCACGGCAGTGGGCTCGTCGGCGGTGGGCACGCCCTGCTCGTCGACGGCTTCGTCGGCAGCGCAGGTACCGGGGTTGCCGGCATTGACCACAATCTCGGCTGTCAAAATCTTGTCGAACAGGTCCGCGATCTCGGGATCATACTCGCTAAGCACACGGCGCTCCAGGCGCAAGAACAGCGCCAGATTGTCGCGCAGCTCCTCGGGGATCTCGATCTCGGCGAGACGCTCCCTGGACTCGGCATTCGAGCCGATTCGGTTAACGAGGCGGTTGACCACGGCAGCGACGCGCGCCGCGGCTTCGGGTACAGACTGGTTGCTTAGGTTCTCAGCCACGTTTCCTCCCATTCCTCCTTCTATGCACGTAACATGCGGTATTCATTATAGGCGCTTGAGAAATACTTTCGACACTGATTGCGCTTTACCACACAAAAGTATTTTCTGCATTGCAAAGGTTTTTGCCCTAAATGGTCGTATTTCTCGGTGGGCGGCATACGTAAACGGGGGCATTCCGCATAAAAGCGAAACACCCCCGTAACAATCGCCCGCAATGAGCTGAACTTTTTAGTGAGTCCACAGCTCAAAAATCATGCGCTACAGGCGCTCGCGAACCGCCTCGACCACGTTGGCCAGATCGACGAGAACCTCGTCATGGCTCTGCATGTCGCGCACCTTGACCTTGCCGGCGGCAAGCTCGTCGCCGCCCAGGACTAGGATGAGCTTAGCGCCCACCTTGTCGGCCTGCTTAAACTGAGCCTTGAGCGAACGACCCTGATAGTCTGCCTCGGTCACGATGCCTGCGGCGCGAAGCTCTTGCGTAATGGTAAAGACGTTCTGGCGCAACTCCTTGCCGGCGTTGGCGACGTAGACGCACGGGGCCTCATCGGCACCCAGGTCGCTGCCAAAGGCCTGCAGGGCCAGCAGGGCGCGCTCAAAACCGACGGCGAAACCGACGCCGGCCGTAGGCTTGCCGCCCTCGAGCTCGACCAGGCCGTCGTAGCGGCCGCCGCCGCCGATGGAGCCGACGCCGGCGCCGGGAGCCTCGACCTCAAAGACGGTACGGGTGTAGTAGTCCAGGCCGCGTACCAGGGTGGGATCCTCGACATACTCGATACCGGCGGCATCCAGATAGCGCTTGACCTGCTCGTAGTGCTCGCGACACTCGTCGCACAGGTTGTCGCCCATCAGCGGGGCCCCGGCCATGATCTCGCGGCAATGGTCGTTCTTGCAGTCGAAGGCGCGCAGCGGATTGAGCTCGGCGCGCTCGCGGCACTCGTCGCACATCTCGTCGGCGTGGTCGAGAATGAACTGCTTAACCTGCTCGCGATAGGCCGGACGGCACTGGGCATCGCCCATCGAGTTAATGAGCAGACGAAGCTTGGAAAGATCGAAGCCCAAGCGCTTGTAGAACTCCATGAGCATGATGATGCACTCGGCGTCTGCCGCCGGATCGGGAGCGCCGAGCCACTCGATGCCCACCTGATGGAACTGACGCAGACGACCCTTCTGGGGACGCTCGCCGCGGAACATGGCCTCGGCGTAGTATGCCTTAAACGGCGTGGAGCCCTGAGGCACCAGGTTGTTCTCCACGACGGCGCGCACCACACCGGCCGTGCCCTCGGGACGAAGCGCCAGGCGCTGCTTGGGCTTGAGCTTGGTGTCGGTGCCCTCGGTAAAAACGCGCTCCAGGTTGGCGCCGCTAAAGACGCGGAACATCTCCTTACGCACGACGTCGGTCGACTGGCCGATGCCGTGGACAAAGACGTCCACCTGCTCGATCGCGGGCGTTTCGATGGGCTTAAAGCCAAACGGCTCGAATACGCCGGCCGCAATCTGCTGCATCTTTTGCCAAGCGCGCATCTCGGCGCCGATAAGGTCGCGGGTTCCCTCCGCCTTCTGTGCCTGCATGGGCAAACACCTTTCTTTTGTATCGCGTCATAGGTAGTGGTCATTATACGGCACAAAAACAAAACGCGGCGGGGGGGGGGGGGGGGGGGGGGGGGGGGGGGGGGGGGGGGGGGGGGGGGGGGGGGCGGGGCGGCGGGGCGGGGGGGG
>USFU01000056.1 GCA_900554135.1 uncultured Collinsella sp.
TCGGGATACTGAAACACCACGCCGACCTTTGCCTTAACCGCGGCGGCATCTTTCTTGTTTGCCAGGTCGAGCCCCAATGCGCAAACGGAACCCTCCTGGGGACGAATCAGGCCGTTAAGATGCTGAACCAGCGTCGACTTACCCGAACCGGTATGGCCCGCAAGGCCCAGAAACTCGCCACGACGCACCGTTAGCGACACATTTCGCAACGCCCAGGGGCTGCTAGGGTCGTTGCCCCAGAGGGCCTGTTTGTTCGATGCACCCTCGGCGGCTGAGCGCTTATGCCAACGACGACGCTCGCGGGCGCTCAGCGAATAGCTATACGAAAGGTGCGAAATCTCGATGACGGGCTCCGGCGCGTCTGCGCCATCGAGCGCAGAGGAAACGTTGTCGGGAATACGAGGATCGGATGCGAAAGGCCGACCGGCGATGCCTGTCCTACTCCGCTGGGCATAAGCCTGCGCTATATCGGCGACCATATCCGCCTCGCGCACCTGTGCGCAAATGGGCACGCCCTTCGCGCGAAGCGCCTTGCCAAGACAGCACGATGCCGGCATATCCAGGTTCAGCCGTGCAAGTTCGTCCGCCCGCGTCAAGATCTCCTCGGGCGTACCGAGCATGGCAACGCGGCCCGCCTGGAAGACAGCAACGCGATCGGCCTCAGCGGCCTCTTCCATAAAGTGCGTAATCATCACGATGGTCATGCCGCGTTCGTGCAGCG
Source organism: uncultured Collinsella sp. (assembly GCA_900554135.1). Next base: position 722 of record USFU01000056.1, read on the forward strand.
CGTGACAAGCCTTCATAAGACCCTTGCGTCCGCGCGGATCGAGCATCGAGGAGGCCTCATCCAAGATGAGCACGCGCGGCTCCATGGCGAGCACGCCGGCAAGCGCCACGCGCTGCTTTTGTCCGCCCGAGAGAGCGTGGGTCTCGTGGCGCTCAAAGCCCACCAGACCCACGGCCTTCAGCGCCTCGCGCACGCGCTGCGCAATCTGGGCCGATTCGACCCCTAAGTTCTCGGGACCAAACGCAACATCGTCCTCAACAAGCGTCGCCACAAGCTGGTCGTCGGGATTCTGGAACACCATGCCCGCAGTCGAACGGATGTCGTAGACCAGCTCGGGATCGGACGCGTCCATGCCGTTGACGCACACCGTTCCCGCATCGGGCTGCAGCAGCGCGTTCAAATGCTTGGCAAACGTCGACTTGCCCGACCCGTTTCCGCCGAGGATGCAGAAAAACTCGCCATCCTCGATGTTCAGATCGATGCCATCGAGCGCCGATGCAGCACCGTCATAGCTAAAGGAAACGCCCCGACACTCAATCATGCGCGGCCTTTGACCTGGTCCTTTTTAGGCGTGATGAGGTTGGAGACTGCCTTATACACCGCCAGCGTTAACACCGAGTTGAGCACGGTCTTGATGAGGTTAAACGGCAAAACGGCGGGAAGCATGAGCGGGGCGATCACATCGACCGAGCCATACCAGAACCATACGCCAATGGTGAGGTTTGCGACCATAGACAACGCCGTAGCGGCAATAACGCCGAGCGCCAGACCAATCACGGCACCCTTATAGGTATGCATCTTCTGGTAGATGATAGCCGCGGGCAGAATATAGCCCAGCGTGGCAACCAAGTTCATAAGCGCACCGACCCAGTCGCCCGTGGTAAGCGCATGGATAACGATCGCCATAGCGGCAACAGCGGTGCCGGCACCAGGACCATATGCAAACCCACACACCATCGCCGGCACCAGCGACGGGTCATACGTCAAAAACGGCGCCGAGGGGAGGATGGGCAGCTGCACATACATAAACAGGGCACCCAAGGCGCACATCAACGCCATAGTAACGAGCTGTTTGGTGCTCCACCTATTCGTGTTCTCAAAATGGATATGCTGCGACTGTTCAGACATAAGATCACCTGCCTCTTTCATCCGGACTCTAACCGTTGGTACTGGGATCTCACCAGTTCAGCCGGCATGCGAACCAACACACGCACGGGTCGCGGACTCATCGGCTCGGTCGCAGGCATCTCGCCTGCGCCACGGCATCCCTTTGACACCGCCCGATTTACCGCCAGTGGGGAATTTCACCCCGCCCTGAAACAGCAATTGCAAGTGTAGCACGGGCAGGTTTTCGCGCAAGTATGCCAAGGGTAATTTATGGCGGGGACCAGTTGCCGCAACAACCACATTCCCCACCCATCCCAAAGTAACGCGCCTTTCGCGGCAAAGCCGCGAAACAGCGACCGGGACACGTATCCCCATCAGCCACGATCTCCGCCCACGCCGACCTCAAGGCCGTAAACGTAGGGGATCCGGGGGCGTGACGGGGGTTTCTCTCCGGAACATTCCGCAGGACGCAAAGAGGCTCCGCAGCGCGAAGCGCGATGCGGAGCCTCTTTGCATGTCCGAGGACGTTCTGGGGAGAAACCCCGTCACGCCCTGCGGATTCCCGGTGGGAGTTCTAGACCTTGTCGGCCTTAGTACATACCGCCGCCCTGCTGACCAGCGGTAGCAGCAGCGATAGCGTCCTCAAGCTGAGTGTTCTTGGGCACATCGGAGACGGTAGCCTCGGTGATGAGAATCAGGCTGGCGACAGAAGCAGCGTTCTGCAGGGTGACGCGGCTGACCTTGACGGGGTCGAGGACGCCCATCTCGATCATGTCGCCCCACTCGCCGTTGGCAGAGTTGAGACCCTGGCCGGCGGGCAGCTCGGCAACCTTGTCGACCACGACAGCGCCCTCAAAGCCAGCGTTCTTGGCGATGGTGGCGACCGGAGCGGTCAGAGCCTTCTTGACGATATCGACGCCAATCTTCTCCTCGGGGTCGTCGATCTCGACAGCATCGAGCGCAGGAGCAGCGTCCATGAAGGCGACGCCACCGCCGGCGACGATGCCCTCCTCGACAGCAGCGCGGGTAGCCTGCAGGGCATCCTCGACGCGGTGCTTGATCTCCTTGAGCTCGGACTCGGTAGCAGCGCCGACCTTGATGACGGCAACGCCACCGGAGAGCTTGGCCAGGCGCTCCTGGAGCTTCTCACGGTCGAAGTCAGAGGTGGTGTTCTCCATCTCGCCCTTGATCTGAGCGATGCGGGCGTCGATGGCCTCCTTGGAGCCAGCGCCGCCGACGACGACGGTGTTGTCCTTGGAGATGGTGACGGACTTAGCGGTACCGAGCATATCAGCGGTGATGTCAGCGACCTTCACGCCCAGCTCGTCCAGAGCAGCCTGGCCACCGGTGAGGACGGCGATGTCCTCCAGGATGCGCTTGCGGCGATCGCCGTAGCCCGGGGCCTTGACGGCGCAGACGTTGAGGGCGCCACGGATCTTGTTGAGGACGAGGGTCGGCAGAGCCTCGCCATCGATGTCCTCAGCGATGATGAGCAGGCCACGGCCAGCGCGCTGGACAGCCTCAAGAACAGGCATGATGTCCTGGACGCTGGAGATCTTCTGGTCGGTGATGAGGATGTACGGATCCTTCATCACGGCCTCCATGCGGTCGTTATCCGTGACGAAGTAAGCGGAGACATAGCCCTTGTCGAACTGCATGCCCTCGACGGTGTCGATGGTGATGTCGAACGTCTGGGAATCCTCGACGGTGATGACGCCATCCTTGCCCACGACCTCCATGGCCTCGGCGATCTTCTCGCCGACCTCGGGGTCACCGGCGGAGATGGTACCGACGGAAGCAATCTGCTCCTTGGTCTCGACCGGCTTGGCCTGCTTCTTCATCTCGGCGACGGCGGCGTTGACGGCCTTGTCGATGCCGCGACGGATGGCCAGCGGGTTGGCGCCAGCGGCGACGTTGCGCAGACCGTCGTTGACGATGGCTTGAGCGAGCAGGGTTGCGGTGGTGGTGCCGTCACCCACGGTGTCGTTGGTCTTGGTGGCGACCTCCTTCACCAGCTGAGCGCCCATGTTCTCGATGTTGTCCTCGAGCTCGATCTCCTTGGCGACAGAAACGCCGTCGTTGGTGATGGTCGGAGCACCGAACGTGCGCTGCAGCGCAACGTAGCGGCCCTTGGGGCCCATGGTGACGGTAACGGCGTCGGCCAGAGTGTTGACGCCCTTGGCAAGCTTAGCGCGGGCATCGGTGTTGAACGTAATGTTCTTTGCCATGGTAGGTAATCCTCCAAAAGAAATGTGACTCGCGTCGCCGCTTCCGAGTCCTATGCGGTGGGCGCGTTCAAAGACGAATCAGAGATTCTGACGAGACTAGGCCTCGACGACAGCGTAGATGTCGTCGGCGCGCATCAGCAGATACTTCTCGCCGTCGACCTTGACCTCGTTGCCACCGAACTTACCATAGATGACAACGTCACCGACCTTGACGTCCATGGGGATGCGCTCACCCTTGTCGTTGACCTTGCCGGCGCCAACGGCAACGATGGTGCCGCGCTGCGGCTTCTCCTGGGCGTTGCTGGCGATATACAGACCAGAAGCGGTCTTCTGCTCGGCCTCGTCGGGCTTGACCAGAACACGATCTGCAAGCGGCTTCAAAGACGACATGCTTGTTTCCTCCTTTTTGGGCCGCGCGGTTATGCCGCGCGAATTAACCCTTTTTGTTTGCGTACGCGTTGAATGGTACCCACGAATGGCGGGTTATACAACACGGAGTCAAAAAATCTTATTTTTTGGCACTTAGATTTTCTGAATGCCGGGGGATAACTTAGCGATGCCTCCCGTGTGGCTCCGGAGGGGCGGGGCATAAGGTTTCCTGCTCGGGCAGTCCTGCTCGCACGAAGGCCACATTAAGTGGCCTTCGGCTCGTGCGGAACTCGCGATAAACCTTATGCCCCGCCCCTCCGGAGCCACACGGGAGGCAGGTTAACTAATTCGGGCCCGGCATTCAGAAAAGTCAGTGCAGCAAAATGGCGATGCGGATAGCGACATGTGCATGGTTTTCGCTGCGCGCACGGGTCCCCTGGGGAGCACCGTGCATTTTTGGGAGTATTCAGCAGACTAGGACGGCTGCATACGTGCCGGACACACCATATTGGTCCCAAGGACGCCTTCGGCCGGCGATTTTGGTCGGCAGGCAAACCCCGTCAGGACAGAAAGGCATGCCTCACGCCGCACCGGAGCACAAAATGACGTCAATCTCTGCAACGTTACTCAGCCGCAGCGGCACAGGCAGAGCTCGCGGTGCTGAATACTCCGTTTTTTGCACGGCACGGGCGGGGGTACATCAGTATCAGGAAGAACATCCCAACCTTTTTATGCAATTCGTAATGGAAAGTATGCAAAACACCTAGAGATAGCATTGCTGCTGTCCAAATTGGGCGCGGGGCAGCGGCGCCTCCGCCCCGCGCCCAAATCAAGCAGGGCGGGGACGTTCCTAACGACCCCGCCCATTTGCAAACAAACGCGGCTCGAGCGCCATCACAAAATAGGCTGCACGAGCCGCGTTTAACGGTACGACATGAATATTAGCGCTCGTAGACCAGGTTGCCAGCTAGGTAGGTGGCTTGGACTTTGGTGGCTTGGAGCTCTTGGGGGTCGATGGTGAGCGGGTTTTGGTCCAGGACTACCAGGTCGGCGTATTTGCCGGGTTCCAGGCTGCCGAGGTTTTGCTCGTCGCCCGCTGCATAGGCGCTGCCCAGGGTATAGTTGCGCAGAGCCGTTGCCGCATCGATACGCTCGCTCGACAGCCAGCCGCCCTCGGGCCAGTGGCTTTTGGGGTCTTGGCGCGTGATAGCCGTGTAGAGCACGTTCATGCTAGTAACAGGCGTGATAGGGCTGTCGGTACCGAAGGCTTGGCGAATGCCGCGCTGTTTATAGGTCGCAAACGGCCACATGATGCGGCTGCGCTCCAAGCCCAGGTCGCGCTCCGGACCACCCGGGTCGAGCGTGATATGGCAGGGTTGGCTCGAGGCGACCACGTTGAGCTTGCGCAGGCGGTCGATGTCCTCGGGCAGGAGGTTCTCCAGATGCTCGAGTGTGTTATGGCCGTGCTGGGGCAGGCCGTACAGGTCGGCGGCCTCCTCGAAGATATCCAGCGCGGCATGAATCGCACCATCGCCGATGACGTGGATACGCACAGTGTGGCCGCGCTCCGCAGCCGCCAGAACCAGCTTACGCATGCGCTCGGCAGGAACTGTCAGACGGCCCTGGTCGCCCGGGAAGCGCGGATTGGTATAGGGCTCGGTGAGATATGCCGTGTGCTCGCTCGAGACGCCGTCGAAGAACTGCTTAAAACCAGGCGCCGAAAGCAGCGCGTTGTTCGCGTAGCGGATCTGCAGTTCTTCTAAGCGCGACTGGTCATCCAGCAGTGTGGGGAACAGATGGGCACGAATGCCCAGCTTGCCGGCTGTTTGCAGCTTGTCATAGACGTCGTCGCGGATAAAATCGCAGCCCGGCATGGGCATGAGCGACATGTCGCAGATCGAGGTGATGCCCTGCTCGGCCATACGCCTCATTTGATCGGCGTAAGCGCTTGCAATGCGATCCTCCCCCAGCCACTCAAGGCAACGCGGAAGCAGCTGCATAGCAGCTGCCTCGTGAGCGATACCCGTGAGCTCGCCGTTTGCATCCTTGTCGTAGCTACCGCCCGCCGGAGGCTCGCTGTCGCGCGTGACGCCGAGCGCCTCGAGTGCGCGGCTGTTGAGCCACAGCGTGTGCCCGTCGCCCGAATACATAACGCAGGGGCGATCGGGGAAGGCCGCATCGAGCGATGCCTTGGTAGGATGCTCGGGCGGGTCCCAGCGGTAGTCGCGCCAGCCCTGCGTCACCACCCAAGCGTCGTCGGGCAGGCCCTGGGAAAACTCAAGCGCATGCTGCACGAGCGCTGCCTCGGACGTACCCATATCCATGAGCATGTACGGCGAGGAGCCGACCGAGGTATGGAAGAAGTGCAGATGAGCGTCATGGAAACCGGGGCAGACAAACTGCTCACCGTAGTCGATAACCGGCGTAGCGGCAGGAGCGGCGGCGATCACGTCATCGGGCGCACCGACTGCGACGATACGGTCGCCTGCAATGGCAATCGCCAGCTCGCGGGCGGTATCGATGCCGTCTTGCGCGGTAAAGACGTTCTTGGAGCGGATAATCCGATCGATATGTTGCATGGGCATCCCCATCTCTGGCAGGAAATTCAACACCCCCGAGTGTACTCCCCCGCCCTTGTAACAAAACCCCAAGCGGCAAACGGCAACTTTACCAGCCCTAGCGGCAGGTGGCATACTGGAGAGAGCCTGTACGATTTTGCGATCAACCCAGCAAGGAGCAAATCGACCATGACGAAGACCAAGGCACAGCAGATTATGGCGGCGACCGAGGCTCGCGCGGCTGACGATGTCACCGCAGCCATCAAAGATATCGCTACCGAGTTTGAACCCTATATCATCAAGCAGCGCCGCCACTTCCATAAGCACCCGGAGCTGAGCCTCGCCGAGGAGCGCACGACCTCCGACATCGCCAACCAGCTCGACGCCATGAATATCCCCTACGAGCGTCCGCTCAAAACCGGCTTGGTGGCAACGCTTCGCGGTACCGCGCCGGATGCCTATCGCGAGGACGGCACGCCGCGCCGCCGCATCCTTCTGCGCGCCGACATCGACGCCCTGCCCGTCACCGAGCAGACCGGCGAAGAGTTCGCCAGCGTCAACGAGGGCTGCATGCACGCCTGCGGCCATGACTGCCACATCGCCATGATGCTCGGCACGCTGCAAATCCTGCGCCATATGACCGACGACATCCACGGCGAGGTCCGCATCGTCTTCCAGCCCAGCGAGGAAAACGGCCAGGGCGCCAAGCTCATGATCGGCACGGGCGTGCTCGACGGCGTCGATGGCGCCTACGCCGCGCACATCTGGAGTGAGGTCGACGCCGGCACCGTGAGCTGCGAGCCCGGACCGCGCATGGCCAATACCGACTGGTTCCGCATCGATGTCCGCGGCACCTCGTGCCACGGCGCCATGCCCCAGCGCGGCCACGACGCCGTCATGGTTGCCGCCGAGATCGTCAACGCTCTGCAGACCATCGTTTCGCGCGAGATCAGCCCCTACGAGCCGGCTGTCATCACCGTCGGCGAGCTGCACGGCGGCACCGCGCGCAACGTTATCGCCGGCACGGCCTACCTCGCCGGCACGGTGCGCACCTACGGCGATTCGACCCACGAGGAAATGCCGGAGCTCATGCGCCGCATCGTGGAGCATACCGCGGCCGCCTTGGGCGCCGAGGCAAAGCTCACCGACTACACCATCGCCAACTACAAGGTCGAAAACGATGCCGCCTCGAGCGAGCGCTGCCGCCAGGCAGTAATCAAATGCTTGGGCCCCACCGGCCAAGGCCATTACCGCGGCACGCTTTCGGGCGAGGATTTTTCGGAGTACCTGCGCCGCGTACCGGGCGTGCTCGCCTTTGTAGGTACGCGCAACCCCAAGATTGGCGCCACGTACGCCCAACATTCCTGCTTCTACAAGATCGACGAAACTGTGCTGGCAAAGGGCTCCATGGTGGCCGCCCAGTATGCCATCGACTTTTTGGCCGAGCCCACGCAAGAGGAGCTCGACGGCCCCACGATTACCGCGGTCGCCGAAACCAACCCCGATCTGGCCGCCAAGTTGCGCTCTGCCAAGGCGACGACCGCCGAGGCCCGTGACGCCATCCATGATGCCCGCACGGCTCGCCATGCCGCAATCAAGGGCATCCACGAAGCTCGTGCCGCCGCTCGTCACGAGGAGAAGCACGGCGAGTAGTCGTCACGCCCATCCATAACAGCCTGGCTAAAGCAAAGCGGGGGCGGACGTTCCTCGCCACGTCCGCCCCCCCTCATTTATCAAGCGCTATTTTTACCATTTCTACCCCGTCCCCAAATGGTAGGCGGCATGACTACTCGTCCTGAGGGTCCTCGTCGGAGCTTGACTCGGACGCCGGCTCAGGCTCAGGCACAGGTGCCGGCTCAGGCACAGGTGCCGGCTCAGGCTCAGGCACCTGCTCGGGTGCAGGCGCCGGCTCGGGCGCGGGCTCGGGCGCGGGCTCGGGTGCAGGCGCGGGTGCGACATCCGGAGCGCTGTAACCCGAAGGAGCGAACTTCTTCTCGAAGGGCAATATAAAAGTCAGGACGTCGTCCTTGTCCTCGTCGGCCCACTCACTTGCATAACGTGCAGCCCAATAGCCAACGGCACGGTGCTTGAGCATCTTGCCAAAGACCGTTAGAAATACGGTGACGAAAGCGACCAGCACCAGGAACAGCACGAGCGTGATGCCACCGCCGGTAACAATCGCCTCGATACCCGTAGGACGATAGTAGTAGCTATACATACCGACAGAGGCAATGGCGCCAAAGACGACCGTCAAGATCCATGTGACAACGTTGGCGACCAAGCCCGTCAAAAACTCGGGAAGGAACGAAGCGCAGAACAGCTTGGTCTTATTGTTCTTAAAGGCCGCCCAAACCTTATCGAGCGAAAACGCGCTCTCGACGCGACCGGTCACCGCAAAGTGCATCACGGCGATGTCGGCGAACATCTT
>USFU01000057.1 GCA_900554135.1 uncultured Collinsella sp.
TAGCGGACGTACCACAGATTGCCGGGCTTTTCGGTGTATTCCACCTCGGCGTCGGACAGGGCGGTCAGGCAGTGGGGGCACCAGTTGATGATGCGGCTGCCCTTGTAGATCAGGCCCTTTTCATACAGCTCGCAGAAGGTCTCGCGCACGGCCTTGGAGCAGCCCTCGTCCATGGTGAAGCGGGCGCGGTCCCAGTCGCAGGAGGCACCCATCTTCTTCTGCTGGGCAACAATACGGTCGCCGTACTTGTGCTTCCAGTCCCACACGCGCTCCAGGAACTTCTCCCGGCCCAGGTCATAGCGGGTCAGGCCCTCTTTCACGCGCAGCTCTTCCTCCACTTTGATCTGGGTGGCGATGCCGGCGTGGTCCGTGCCGGGGACCCACAGGGCGGCGTAGCCCTCCATGCGCTTGAAGCGGATCAGAATATCCTGCAAGGTGCAGTCCATGGCGTGGCCCATGTGGAGCTGGCCGGTGACGTTGGGGGGCGGCATGACGATGGTGTAGGACTTCTTCTTGGCGTCCCGCACCCCGGCAAAACACTTGTTCTCCTCCCACTGCTGGTAGATGCGTTCCTCTACCTCGTGGGGATCGTAGACTTTGGACAGTTCTTTTTTCATGGTGTTTCCTCTTTCTTAGATCTCTTGGATGGGCAGCATCGTGCGCTGGCCGATGAAGGACTTGAAGGAGATGGCGTCTCCCTCGATAAAGCCCTTTTTGTCTAACATAACGCCGTGGCTCTCGTCAAAGAAAATGGCGTACCAATCCGCGCTGCTGACCACGGCAAACATCTGCTCATAGGGGTAGCGCGTCACGCCCGCCCCGGTGCTGCAGATCATCTCTTCCTCGTCAAACTCATAGTTACACTCCCGCATCCCCTTTTGCAGCCGCTGCTGGGAGGTCCGCAGCTGGAAGGACTTCCAGCGCAGGACCATAATGAGCAGCACCACGCCGTACAGCAGCAGCAGGCTGCCGATGAGGTTCTGCTTGGGGTAGAGCATCGCCCCGGCCACCAGGCCGAACACACCCAAGATCAGCCCGAAAAACTTCGTCCGGCGGGATTTTTCCTTCCGCACCGTAGCCTCGGCGATGTCGTTGAGCGCCCGCAGGGCGTTCAGGTCATAGGTCGTGTGGTTGACAAAGGGATACAGCGATTCGTTCATAGCTCGTCGTTGCCTCCTGTTCTTCTGCGGCAAGGCCGGAGCAACAAAAAACGCCCCGGTCCCGGAATGGGACTCAGGGCGAAAGCATCTGTTCCGCGCTGCCGCGTACTTCTTCCCTTCCTTGCCTTTGCTACAATAAAATTAAGTATAAAAAACTCCGCCCCACTTGTCAAGAGGGGCGGAGTGTTATTTTTCGGGATTCGATCCGCGGGGGTTCAGGCCAGCAGGTCGGCCAGCTCCTTCATGGACTGGGTCTCCTCGCTGCCCAGCTCCTTGAGGATCTGGGTCTGGGCTTTGACGGCCGCTTCATAGACGGCGATCTCTTTGGAGAAGTCCCCGCCTTTTTCATCGTAGCGGTCATAGATGCTGCGGGTGGCGGCGTCCACGTCGGCCTTGGTGAAGCCGATGTCGGTGCCCCAGTAGAGGTTGTCCTTGTTGTCCTCGCCCCAGAGCATATCGTCCTGCACGGCGATGGTCTCCGGGGAGAAGTACATGGCGTACCATTCCAGGACGTTGTTCACCGTCCAGGCGTACTCGTCCACGGCGGTCTGCACGTCGCCGGTCTTGAGGCAGTCGATCACGTCCCGGCAGAGCTGAATGTTCTCCTGGGGTGCCTCGTGGGGCACGATGGGGCGCTCATACATCAGGCCCAGCAGGTGCTTCTGGGCGTATTCAAACGCTTTGAGATTCTGCTCGGTCAGGGTGCGGCCCTGCTGCCAGAGGTCGGCCAGCTTGTCCGTCTCGCCCTTCTCGCGGGCCTCCAGATAGGCGGCGTTGACTTCCTCCACCTGAGCCTTCTTCGCTTCGGCGGCGGTCTTGAGGTTTTCCAGTGCCGCCTTATATTCGGCCATGTCCACCCCGACCTCAGCCATCAGGTCCTCATCCAGAGAGGCCGCGATGCGGTCATACTGAGACGTAAAGTCCAGATAGAGGGCGGGGGTCTGGTCGATGTACATGGCCAAGGCGCCGTAATACCGGAGGTTAAACTTCATCACGTTCTCGTTATAGGTGTCAGGGGTGTCATACTGGCTGTGATAGATCTCCTCATAGAACGGGAAGACCGTCTCCATATCCTTCTGTAACAGGAAGCCGTTGACGGTGGAGGGCACCCCGGCGGCGTAGTAAGAGAAGTCGTCGGAGTAGGTGTAGGTCTGATAACCCTCGGTCAGCACACCGTCGGAGAAGCAGCCCTCCGGGTCGGGAGAATAGGCATACTCATTGGCGAAGTAGTCCAGCATGGAGAACATCTCCGGGGCAGAGTAGGTGCTGGTGTAGCTGCCGAACTCATAGGCGGGCAGCTCAAAGTTGAGGAAGGCCAGGGTCTTGCCCACCCATTCGGGATGGACGTGGTTGATCATCTCCCAGGCACCCACAGTCCAGTCGTACTGGGTGTAGGAGGAGCCCCACTCCTCGGCTCCGTGCAGGCAGAAGACGATGTCGTTCTCCGGCTGGTAGCCGGACTTCACCATGGCGTTGGCCATGGCCAGCACCAGGCCCACGGCGCAGTTGTCGTCCTGGAAGCCCTGGAAGTGAACGTCATAGTGGCCGCCCACCAAAATCTGATGGTCGGAGGACTTGCCCTTGAGCACGCCCGTAATATTATAGGTGGTACCGGCGTCGATCTCCACCTCATTGTCGACCTTCATGGTGGCGCTGACGGAGCCGGCCTTCAGCTTCTCCTGAATTTCTTTCGCGTCGGCTACGCCGATGGACAGGGTGGGGATGCCCACAGGGCCGCAGATGTCCTGGCTGTTGAGCGCATCATCGGCGATCTGGGCAAAGCCGCCGACGTTGGCCGCCAGCACGCCCACTGCGCCCTGGTGCATGGCCTCCAGCATGGGATAGGTGATCCACCAGTCGTTGCGCTGGTCGATGTCCAGCAGGACGATCTTGCCGGTCACGTCCAGGCCCTCATAGTCCTGCCGGGTCCCCTTGTTCACATACACGACCTCGGCGGTCAGGCCCTCGGCGGGGGTAGATGCGGTGGCGTAGGTATAGACGTTGTAGTCCTTGCCGTCGATGGTCAGGCGCGTGTCCTCGCCGGTGCCGTTGGTAAAGCGGATCTCGATCTGCTCGGCGAGGGCGTCGATTGCAGCCTCGTCGTCCAGGTCGATGCCGCGGTCGAGTGCGGCGAAGGTGACAGCGCGATACATGGCGCCTGTGTCGAGCTTGTTAAAGCCCAGCTGGCGGGCAATCTCCTTGGCGATGGTGGACTTGCCGGAACCGGCGGGGCCGTCGATGGCGACGATCATGCAATGCTTCCTTTCGGTGGTTGACGTGCTGATATGGGTCGCGGGCGCTGCTTGCTGGCGGACTGGCTAGCCCGTGTAGCGCTCGTGGTAGGTGTTACGCTTGGGTGCGGAACCGTGACTGCCGTGGTGGCGGGTGCGGCTCGCGGTGTTAGTCGCCGGCGCGGTGCCGCGCTTGGAGCCGGCCTGCTTGGGCGGGATGCCGCCGGCCTTGAGGATCTGCACCTCGCGGTCGGTGAGCTCGCGCCATGAGCCCTTGGCCACGTCCTTGAGCTCCAGGCCGGCAAAGTTGCAGCGATGCAGGCGGATCACCGGGTGGTGGATCTTGCTCAGCATGCGCTTGACCTGGTTCTTGCGTCCCTCGCGGATGATGACCTCCACGGCGGTGGTGCCGGGCTTTACGCCTTGCGGAGCCACGGCCTCGGCCTCGCGCGCGGTAATGACGCGGCAGATCGCCGGCTGACACAGGCCGTCGTCGAGCTCGATGCCGCGACGGAGTGGTTCCAAGTCGCGATCGGTCAGGTGGCCGTCCACCAACGCCTGATAGGTCTTGTAGACGTGCTTGCTGGGGTGCAGCAGGTCTTGCGACAGGTCGCCGTCGGTGGTAAAGAGCAAGAGGCCCGTGGTGTCGCGGTCCAGGCGACCCACCGGGAAGAGCCCCGGAAAGCGGTCGCGCGGGACCAGCTCGGCCACGCAGGGGCGCTCCTGCGGATCGCTCATGGTGGTGAGGTAGCCGGTCGGCTTGTAGAGCATCAGGTACACGGCGCCCTGGTTGAGCTTGACGGGCATGCCGTCGACCTCGATATGATCGCGGTCGACGTCAACCTTGGTGCCCAGTTCGGTCGCGACCTGGCCGTTGACGGTCACGCGGCCGGCGGTCATCAGGTCCTCCGAGCCGCGGCGACTCGCCACACCCGCGCGCGCCAAAAAGCGCTGCAGGCGCATGGTGTGCGGATAGACGGGCTGGGCGTCGCCTTTGGGCGCCGTAGCGCCCGCGGCGCGTGAGGTACGCGTCTCCCCTGCTTCGTTAGTCCTCGTCATGCATGTCCTCCGAGTTATCGCCGGTGGGCAGAAGCTCTGCGTCATCGGCGTCCTCAACATCGGTATCGATCAGTTCGCGCTCTTCGTCCAGGTCCTCGGCCTGCTCCTCGAGCGTGGACTGAATGCTGCGGCCGCTCAGACGCTCGCGGATAAACTGTCGCGACTGCTCGTCGGGGGCAAACTGCTCCAGATCGGGCAGGTCGCGAGTGGAGCGCAGACCGAACTTTTCCAAGAAGGCGTTGGTCGTACCGTAGATGATGGCCTGACCGCGCTCGGGGTCGCGGCCGAGCTCGCGCACCAGGCCCTTGTCAACAAGCGACGCGATAACGCCGTCGGAGTTGACGCCGCGGATGCCCTTGACCACCTCACGCGTGACGGGCTGGTGATAGGCGATCACGGCCAGGGTCTCGAGCGCCGCCTGCGACAGCTTTTGCGTGTCCCAGCTCAGCACGTAGGCCTCGACCACGTCGTGGTAGGCAGGGTGTGTAAACAGACGCCAGCCGCCGGCGACCTCGCGAAGCTGAAAGCCGCGGTTGGCCTCCTCGTACTCAACTTTGAGCTCGGCCAACAGCGATGCGCACTCGCCGGGGGCGATGTCGAGCGCGCTTGCCAGCGCGGGCGCGCTCACGGGGTCGCTCGACACCAGCAGCAGCGCCTCGAGGGCGCCTTTGAGGCTGTTTGCCTCCAGCGTGGAAAGGGTTGACATGGTTACCGCTCCTATTCGGTGAGCTCGGGGCCCTCGCCGGGCACATAGGCCTCGGCGCCCTCGACGCGGTTGATTTGAATGGTTCCAAAGATCTCGTCCTGGCTCAGCGTGAGCGAGCCGCGTTTGGCGAGCTCGAGCATGGCCAGGAAGGTGACCACGAGCTGCTCGGTGGTGGCGTCGCCGTCCAGCAGCTCGCGGAAGGTGCAGGTTTGGTGCGCCATGGTAAAGCGGTCGACCGAGGCCACCGTCAGGTCGAGCGGCACGCGATGCGGAGCCACGTGCTCGGCCTCCAGCAGGAAGGTCTGGCGCTTGCCGTCCAGGTCGGCGCAGATGACGGCAAGGCCGCGCAGGGTGATGCCGGCCAGGTAGTCGGGCATAAGGCCCAAAAACTCGGGGTCGGGGCCGGCCACGCGCGGATGCATGCGGCTCTCGGCCTGCATACGCGCACCAAGGGCCGCCGCCGCGCCCTTAAACTGCTTGTAGGCAATCAGGCGCTGGATCAGGACCTCGCGCAGGGCATCGCCGTCGAGCGCGCTGAGTTCCTCGAGGTCTTCGTCGTCCTCGTCATCGTCGACGGATTTGCTGGGGGCCTCCTGGGGCACCAGCGAGGCGGCCTTAATGTCCAGAAGGGTTGCCGCAACCAGCAAAAAGTCGCTCGCCACGTCGAGGTCCAGCGCCTCGATGCGCTCGACCTCGGCAAGGTATTGCTCGGCCACCTCACTAATGGAGATAGCGCCGATATCTACTTTTTGACGGGTTACCAGCTGCAACAGTAGGTCGAACGGTCCGCTGTAGACCTGCGTCGACACGCGATACGACATCTTCGACCTCCTTTGACGGCGCCTTCGCGGCGCGGTTTGGGTGCATGTTGCGACCGTTTTGCACGGTCGACCTGTAAGTTTACCCTAGATGCCGGCGATTGCGAAGTTAAGCAGCCGCTCAGCCAGCGGATACACGGTAACGTCGAAATAGCGGCCGATCACGTCGATGCCGGTCCACATGGGCAGCAGATACAGCACGATGATAAGGATCGGCATGGCGTACTGCTGCAGACGATAGTAGTTGGCGAGCGCCTTGCCTTTGAGGAACGGCACGATGATCGACGAGCCGTCGAGCGGCGGAATCGGGATGAGGTTAAAGAACGCGAGCGACAGGTTGACCACGATAAAGGTGGCGCCGAAGTTCATGATTTGGGACGCCACGGCAAAGGACATGCTGGCGTAGAGGTTGCCGTACGTTGCGTGCATGAGGGCGGCCGCAAGGCATGCCAGTACGATGTTCGATGCGGGGCCGGCAGCGCTCACCAAGACCTCGTCGCGCTTGGGATGCTTAAGGTTGTTGAGATAGACGGGCACCGGCTTGGCAAAGGCGAACACCGGGCCGCCGGCGGCGAGCATCAGCAGCGGCAGGATGATGGTGCCAAACGGGTCGATGTGGTTGAGCGGGTTGAGCGAGACACGGCCGCGCGAGCGGGCCGTCTTGTCGCCGAGCGCCCAGGCTGCGGCGGCGTGCGCGCTCTCGTGGATGACGATGCCAACGATGACGGCGACGGCGCTGGCGAGCAGGTTCATGAGGTAGCTGCTGGACATGGCGCTCCCCTAGCGAACGCGGCGCGAGGCGCGCGTGAGCAGGTAGTCGGCCACAAACAGGATGACGGCCACGATGGCGTAATCCAGGCGGAACACGCCGCCAAAGGGCGATGTGATGACGCCGTAGCCGGCGATAGCGCTCGGCAGCGCACGCGAAAGCTCAACGACAAAGCCCACGATTTGCAGCTTGGCGGTGAGGCCGCTAAAGCACAGCAGCACGGTCATCGCGCTCATAAAGATGCCGCAGATGCGACAGGCGATGGCGATGATGCTCATCGCCACGGCGGTGGCTTTACGAGAGTTCACGCGCGGTCTCCTCTTCGATCTGGGTGGAAAGCTCCAGCCATTCGTCCTCGAGCTTGGGCAGCTCTTGCTTAAGGCCGTTATATTCCCCCAGCGCGGCGTTGAACTTATCCTGATCGGCATAAAGCTCCTTGCTCGCCATCAATTCCATAAGCTCGTCATAGCGGGCGCGCTTTTTGTCGAGCTCGGCCTCGATCTTCTTGAGCTGGTTGCGAACGCCCTTGAGCTTTTTGTTGAGCGCGGCGCGGGCCTGGGCCTCGGCGCGCTTTTGCTCCTTGGTCTTTTTGCCCTCGGCCGGCTTGGGGGCGGCAGCGGGGGTGTCGGCCTGGGCGGCGTTGGCTTTGGTGGACTTGGCCGCGGCAGGCGCGCTCTCCCCCGCCGCTTCGGCGGCGGCGCGGGCCGCGAGGTCCTCGCGCTTGTAGAGGTAGTAGTCGTAGTCGCCGTCGTAGACCGTGACCTTGCCGTCGCGGATGTCGATCACGCGGTTGGCCACGGCGCGCACCAGGTGCTCGTCGTGGCTGATCAGCACGATGGTACCGGGGAAGTTTTGCAGGGCGCTCTCGAGCATGTCTACCGAGTCGATGTCCAGGTGGTTGGTGGGCTCGTCCAGGCACAGGAGCGCCTCGGGAGCCACGAGCATCTTGGCCAGGGCCAGACGGGCCTTCTCGCCGCCGGAAAGGACACGAACCTGCTTTTCGATTGCGTCGTTGTCGCTAAATAGGAAGGCGCCCAGCAGGCTGCGCTGCTGCGGCACGGTCCACTTGGGCGTGACGGTGTCGATCTCTTGCAGGACGGTGTTGGACTCGGTCATGCCTTCGAGCGCGTGCTGGGCGTAATAAGCCACGCCCACGTTGGTGCCTAGGTCGCGCGTGCCGGTAGTGGGCGGCTCCAGTCCGGCGAGGATCTTCATGAGCGTGGACTTGCCGGCGCCGTTGGGGCCAACGAGCGCCACGTGCTCGCCGCGGTAAAGTTTCAGGTCGATATCGCTGTAGATGTGTTTGTTGCCGTAGGACTTGGACACGCCCTCCAGGCCCACGACCATGTCGCCCGAGCGCGGCGGATCGGGGAACTTAAAGTCGATGTGCTTGTGGCCCTCGGGCAGGATGACGAGCTCCTTTTTGATCTGCTCGATCTTGCGGATGCGCTCCTGGGCCTGGGCGGCCTTGGTGGGCTTGTAGCGGAACTTGTCGACGAAGACCTGCATATGGGCGATATCGCGCTCCTGGGCAGCACGCTTGGCGCGCATCTGTTCCAGATTGTCCTC
Organism: uncultured Collinsella sp.; assembly: GCA_900554135.1. Next base: position 8,313 of record USFU01000057.1, read on the forward strand.
GCGCTGCTTGAGGTAGCTGCTGTAGTTGCCGGTGTAGGTGGTTACGCGGCGGTTTTCGAGCGCGGCGACGTGGTCGACGCAGGCGTCCATGAAGGCGCGGTCGTGGCTGACGATGAGGACGGCGCCGTCGTAATTCGCGATAAAGCCGCGCAGCCACTGGACGCTTTCGAGGTCTAGGTGGTTGGTGGGCTCGTCCAGAAGCAGCAGGTCGGGGTGGCGCAGGAAGAGCTTGGCGAGCGCGATGCGCATCTGCCAGCCGCCCGAGAACTCGGAGCACGGGCGCTCAAAGTCGGTGACCTTAAAGCCCAGTCCGGACAGGATCTTGCGGGCGTTGCTCTCGAGCTCGTAGCCGCCCAGGTGCTCAAAGCGGTCCTGGACCTGGCCGTACTCGTTAAGGAGCGCGTCGACGTCCTTGCCCTGCTCGGAGAGCTCGGTGATCTGGGCCTGCAGCTCGTTGGCGCGCTCGCCCATGCGGCGGATTTCCTTGGCGGCGGCCATGACCTCGGCGAGGATGGTGGTGTCCTTGTGCTCCAGGTTGGTTTCCTGCTCGAGGTAGCCCACCTGGCAGTCCTTTGCGTACTGGACCTGGCCGGCGTCGGGGCTGTCGATGCCCATGATGATTTTGAGCATGGTGGTTTTGCCGGCGCCGTTGGGTCCCACGAGCGCGAAGCGCTCGCCGGGGTTGATCTGGAAGGACGCGCCGCTAAAGAGGACGCGCGCGCCGAAGCTTTTTTCGATCTTGTCGACCAGGAGGATCATGGTGCCGCCTTTGACCTTGTGTGCCTATATGAAAAAAGGCCCCAACTTGCGTTGGAGCCTCATTCAATGCTCGGGTGGAGACGAGGGGGATCGAACCCCTGACCTCTTGACTGCCAGTCAAGCGCTCTCCCAGCTGAGCTACGCCCCCGT
>USFU01000058.1 GCA_900554135.1 uncultured Collinsella sp.
TGGCGGTGAGGTCGCCCATCATGTTGGAGAAGCCGCCGTCGACCTTGATGGCGTCGCCGGTGGTAAAGTCCGAGCGCTTGGACGCCAGGAACATGACGGCGTTGGCGATATCGCTGACCTCGCCGATGCGACGCGTGGCGATCAGACGGCTGCGGCTCTTTTCGACCTCGGGATCGGCGTAGAAGTTGGCCGACATCGGGGTCTTGACGAAGCAGGGCTCGACGCAGTTGGAGCGCACGCCGTAGGGACCCCATTCGGCAGCCAGCATCTTGGACATCATGTTGACGCCCGCCTTGGTGGAGCTGTACACGCCCGAGAATGTCTCGGGGGAGTGGCTGGCAACGGTCGAGATGTGCACCAGGCGACCCTGGCCGGCCTTGATCATCTCGCGACCAAAGCGCTGCGAGGTGATGAAGTAACCGGTGAGGTTGACGTTGATGACCTCGTTCCAGTCGGAGAGCGGCAGGTCCTCCATGGCGGCGAAGCGCAGGATGCCGGCGGTGTTGACGAGGACGTCGACATGGCCGAAGTTGGCGATGGTGGCATCGACGGCGGCCTGAACCTCGGCCTCGTCGGTGGCGTTCATCTTGTAACCCTCGGCGTGGATGCCAAACTCAGCGGCGAGGTCGGCGGCAGCGGCCTTGACCTTCTCCTCGTCCAGGTCGAGCAGGACGACGTTGGCGCCGTTGCGGGCGAACTCGCGGCAAATCTCGACGCCCATACCGCCGAGCGCGCCAGTCACGGCGCAGACATCGCCCTCGAGCTTAAGCCAATTGCTCATAGGAACTTCCCTTCTTGTGCCTCTCGGTGGGTCGCTCCCATTAATCGACCCACGTGGTTTTCGCTGGTTATCGTATGCTTTGCATTTGCGCAGGTGAATTGCATATTTGTTAGAATGGCGTTAACCGTAGGTTTACACCGTGCGATGCAGTTTTTCTCAATTGAGCGCGTGACCTGCGAAAACAACCCCCTGTGGCATCATGTGGCCACAGACACGAAAACGGGAGATTGACGTGTACGATCGACGACTTGAGGCCATATCGGCCGCCGCGGAGCTGGGAAGCTTCTCGCGTGCGGCGGCAAAATTGCGCGTGTCGACCCCGGCACTCGTCAAGCAGGTGTCGGGCTTCGAGGCCGAGTTCGGCATCACGCTGTTCGAGCGCTCGCACTCGGGTGTCAAGGTGACGCCGGCCGGCGCCCTGCTGGTGGACGATGCACGTTCGATCATGCGGCAGTCCGAGGACGCGCTACGCCGTGCCCGACGCGCGGCGGGCGATGGCGGGGCCGTGCGTCTGGGCGTGTCGATGATGTGTCCGGGGCGCCAGACGCTGTCGATGTGGACGGGCGTACACGAGCTGGAGCCATCGTTGCGCTTCGAGATCGTGCCGGTGAGCGACCTCTACGACGAACGCGAATCCGTCATGCGCAGCTTGGGCCGCGAGGTCGATGTGGTGCAGTCGAGTTTTTCGACCCCGCGCTGGGGTGACGCCTGCCAAAAGCTCCGCATTGTCAACGTGCCGTTTTATATCGACCTGCCGCGCACGAGCCCGCTGGCGCGCAAGAATCGCATTACGGTCGCCGACTTGGAGGGTATGCGTCTGCGCGTGCTCCGCCACGGCAACGACGCTATGGACAGCCTGCGCATCGATCTTTTGGCAGACGGCGGCGTTGACGTGATCGATGTGGACAGCTTCGACTTTGCGCTCTTTAACGAGGCGGAGGAAAAGGGCGACGCGGTGCTCACCTGCGGAGCGTGGTCGGGGGTGCACCCGGCCTTTGTGGGCGTGCCGTTCCTGTGCGGCCGCGAGGTGCCGGTCTATCTGCACTACCCGCTCGAGCCCACCCTCCAAGTACAAAAATTCGTCAACGCAATGGCTCAGCTTCTCAAGTAGCCAAAAGAGCCCCGTCCCAAATTAGCTACCCTTTGCTACGGGTTTAGCGTTCCTCGCGTGGCAGCCCGGCTGCCTTGGCTGCCTTTACGCGGTTCTTGTCGATGTACATGTTTTTGTCGGCCTGGGAAAAGAGTTCGCGCATGGTAGGCGGCTCGTCAAAATCACTGGAAAGCGCATAGCCCACCGCATAGCTGATGGGCATGTCGGGGTGAGCCTCGGAATACTCGTTCACGTTCGCACGAACCCGAGCGAGACAGGACTCCACGGCAGCTCGATCGGTATCCCGCAGCACCGCGATAAACTCATCGCCGCCGTCGCGACCCACAAAGCACGTCTCGGACGCCACACGCCCCAGCTGCTGGGCAAAAGAACGGATGTATTCGTCGCCCTTCTCGTGGCCGAAGTTGTTATTGACCGTATGCAGATTGTTAAGGTCGAAGACGCACATCGCAACGGGCGACTCCGCGGAGACAGGCTGCTCCTGCCCCAAGACCTCCTCGCACTTGTTCTTGTTGGGCAGTCCCGTGGCTTCGTCGAGATAGACTTTGCTCTGCAGTTCGCGATTGAGCGCGGCAGTTCGCACCGCGCGAACAAGTTCGACCGCAAAGGTCGCCACCAAGCCCATGATGTCGATGATCACCAAGCCCTCGAGATAGTTGAGCGCCGACGCCTTCTCCTGAGAGTAGTCCTCTGCGAGTCGCGTAGCATCGTCGCAAATGCCAAAGAACTCCTCGCTCATAGCGATGATCTCGGTGTTCTCGTAGCCGACCTCGCGCACGCGGATGATCTCGGCGCAAAGCTCATCAAAATAGTTTGCAAGCTCGGTCATCTTTGCCTGATACTCATCGTCGTCGAGACGGACGAGGTTGAGGTCGTCACTTCCGTAACGCAAACCGTTGATGTATGAATCCACGGCTTTGAGCAGGTCATCTTGAGGCTGGCCCGCATCCTCGAGCTTAACGATTCGCTGCGTGGTACCGCGCACCAGACCGGCGTAGTTGACCACGCGCGCCGTGCCCTGGATATCGGAGACGAGCAGCATAACATTGATGAAGAAGAAGATGAGAACTGCCGTGAGCACCATCATGAGCAGGCGCACCGCCTGGCTGGCCTTCTTGGCGACAGAAGTATTCACAAGTTCACTTCTTCAAATGGCAAAAGCGCAGGTGGCGCATAGCGTGCTGAAATTCATGGGTGGTTAACTCTACCATATAGGCCAGCAGCCTCAAACTGCAGCAGACACTCGTCCAAATTGGCGTGACGCCTGCCTTGTTGTTCTTGACCTGGCTGCGCTATCGGACATGCTTCTGGTCTTGGATCACCATGGGAAAGCTCATCCCGTTTTGTGCGTCTAGAGTGGGATGCGGCTTCCCAAAGGTGCCGTTAGGGGAAACTACATCCCGGTTTACCCCCTTGAAATGGGATGCCGTTTCCCGGAGGGGGTCCAGCGGGAAACGGCATCCCATTCTGGGTCCGAAAAGTGGGATACGGTTTCCGGCCGGCATGAAAAAGCCTCCGCAGCTCGTGTGGCTGCGGAGGCTTTATTCGTTGCGGCGCATTGTGTTTGGGTCGCTGAGATGAGTCGATTTGCCCCGAAAGAGGAGGGCATTGACCTTAGGGTCATGCCCGACGAATGAGCGGCAAATCGGCCATCTCGGCGAGCCGAACTACTCCAGCTCAAACGCTCCGGTATAGAGCTGGTAGTAATATCCGCGCTTGGCGATCAGCTCGTCGTGGTTGCCGCGCTCGATGATGCGGCCGTGATCCAGACAGATGATCGCGTCGGAGTTGCGCACGGTGGAAAGGCGGTGCGCGATGACAAACGTCGTGCGGCCCTCCATGAGCTTATCCATGCCCGCCTGCACGATGGCCTCGGTGCGGGTGTCGATGGAGCTCGTTGCCTCGTCCAGAATCATCGCCGGCGGATCGGCGACGGCAGCGCGGGCGATCGAAATCAGCTGGCGCTGGCCCTGCGACAGCTGGGCGCCGTTGCCGGTGAGCATCGTGTCGTAGCCGTCGGGCAGGCGGGTGATAAAGTCGTCCGCGCCGGCGAGCTTTGCCGCCGCGATGCACTCCTCGTCGGTCGCATCCAGGTTGCCGTAGCGGATGTTGTCCATCACGGTGCCGGTGAACAGGTTCACGTCCTGCAGCACGACGCCCAGTGAGCGGCGCAAATCGGCCTTGCGGATCTTATTGACGTTGATGCCGTCGTAGCGAATCTTGCCGTCGGCAATGTCATAGAAGCGGTTGATGAGGTTGGTGATGGTCGTCTTGCCGGCACCGGTGGCGCCGACAAACGCGACCTTCTGGCCCGGCTTGGCAAACACGGACACGCCGTGCAGCACCTCGTGGTCGGGTGTGTAGCCAAAGTCCACGTTGTCCATGACCAGGTCACCGCGCAGCGGCACGTACTCGATCTCGCCGGTTGCGCGGTGCGGATGTTTCCATGCCCACATGCCGGTGTGGTGGTCAGCCTCCTCGAACTCCCAAGTCTCGGGGTTCACCTGCGCGTTGACGAGTGTCACGTAGCCTTCGTCGGCCTCGGGCTTCTCGTCGATGAGCTCAAAGATGCGGTCGGCGCCGGCGAGGCCCATGACCACGGCGTTGATCTGCTGTGAGATCTGGCCGATCTGTCCGCAGAACTGCTTGGTCATGTTGAGGAACGGCACCACGACGGCGATGGACAGCGCCATGCCCGAGATGCTCAGGTTGGGCACGCCCAGCGCCAGGAAAATGCCGCCCGCCAGTGCGACCAGCACGTAGAGCAGGTTGCCCAGGTTCATAAGGATGGGCATGAGGATGTTGGCGTACATGTTGGCCTTCTGGGAGACCTCGAAGAGCTTTTCGTTGCGCTCGTCAAAATCGGCCTCGGCGGCAGACTCGTGGCAGAACGCCTTGACGACCTTCTGACCGTTCATGACTTCCTCGATATGGCCCTCGACCACGCCGAGCTCGGTCTGCTGCGCAATGAAGAAGCGCGCGGAGTTGGAGCCGAGCAGCTTGGTCATAAAGGTCATAAAGGCGACGCCGGCGATGATGACCAGGCACATCCACACGCTGTAGTACAGCATGATAAAGAACACCGTGACGATGATGATGATCGTCATGAGCAGGTTGGGCAGCGACTGGCTGATCATCTGACGCAGCGTGTCGATGTCGTTGGTGTAGTGGCTCATGATATCGCCGCGCTGGTGCGTGTCGAAGTAGCGGATCGGCAGGTCCTGCATGCGGTTGAACATCATCTCGCGCAGCTTCTCCAGCGAGCCCTGCGTGACGATAGCCATGGCGCGGTTCCAGAAGAGCGAGGACAGGACGCCGACGCCGTAGATGCAGGCGAGGGTGGTCACGAGCTGTGCGATCTTGGGCTGCGCGGCTTCCCAATCGCCCGACTGCCACGATTCGCCAATAATTTGCAGGGCGCTCTGCAGGAAGGTCGCGCCGATGGAGTTGATGATGGCGCAGAGCACCACGCCGGCGACGACGAGGGGCAAAAGCACGGGATAGAAGCCAAAGAGCGTCTTGATGAGGCGCGACATGGTGCCGCCCTTGCGGTTGAGCGCGCGCTCGGCGGTCGTTGCCTTACTCATGGGCCTCGCCTCCTTCCTGGGTCTGAGCTTGCGTTGCGGTCATGTCGGTGTTGTCTGCCGCCGTGTTCGCGTCGCCAGAGACGTCGTCGGCGTCTTGCGTACCTTCGGCAGACATCTTGTTTTGCGAGGTAAAGGTCTCGCGGTAGATCTCGCTCGTCTTGAGCAGCTCTTCGTGGTTGCCGATCTGTGCGATGCGGCCGCCCTCCATGACAATGATGCGGTCTGCGTCCTGCACGGAGCTGATGCGCTGGGCGATGATGATCTTGGTCGTGTTGGGCAGATAGCTTGCCAGCCCTGCGCGAATCTTGGCGTCGGTCTTGGTGTCGACGGCGCTGGTGGAGTCGTCCAGGATCAAGATCTTGGGGCGACGCAGCAGGGCGCGTGCAATGCACAGGCGCTGCTTCTGACCGCCCGAAACATTGGAGCCGCCCTGTTCGATCCAGGTGTCGTAGCCCTTGGGGAAACCGTCGACAAACTCGTCGGCGCAGGCCAGATGCGCTGCCTCGCGGACTTCCTCGTCGGTGGCGTTCGGGTCGCCCCAACGCAGGTTCTCGGCGATGGTGCCGCTAAACAGCACGTTTTTCTGCAGCACCATGGCGACCTGGTGACGCAGCGCGTCCAGGTCGTAGTCGCGCACGTCCACGCCGCCCACGCGCACAGCGCCTTCGGTGGTGTCGTACAGGCGGGCGATGAGGTTAACGAGCGTGGACTTGGCCGAGCCGGTGCCGCCGATGATGCCGATGGTCTCGCCGCTCGTAATGTGCAGGTCGATATCGTCGAGCGCCTGGCGCTTCGCATGCTTGGAATACTTAAAACTCACGTGGTCAAAGTCGATGGAACCGTCGGCAACCTCGAGCACGGGCTCGGCGGGATCGGCGATCGTGGGCTCGGCGGCCAGCACCTCGGCAATGCGGTGTGCCGATTCGTCGGCCATGGTCACCATGACAAAGATCATCGACAGCTGCATCAGGCTCATGAGAATCTGGAAACCATAGGTAAAGGTCGAGGAGAGCTGGCCCACGTCGAACAGCGTGCCCTGGCTCGTGATGATGAGCTTGGAGCCCAGGTAGATGATGACGACAAACGCGCCGTTGACGCAGATGTTCATCATGGGGTTGTTAAAGGCGAGCAGCTTCTCGGCGCGGGTGAAGTCCATCTGGACATCGCGCGCGGCGGCCGCGAACTTCTCCTTCTCAAAGTCTTCGCGTACGTAGCTCTTAACCACGCGCATGCCGGTGACGTTTTCCTCGACGGACTCGTTAAGGGCATCGTACTTGTGGAACACGCGCGAGAAGATGGGGCGCACCTTAAAGATGATAAAGAACAGCCCAAAGCCCAGCAGCGGAATGATGACCAGGTAGACCATGGCAACGCTGCCGCCCATGATAAATGCCATGGTAAAGGCGAAGATCAATACCAGCGGCGCGCGCACGGCGATACGGATGATCATCATAAAGGCCTGCTGCACGTTGTTGATATCGGTGGTCAGGCGCGTGACGAGCGAGGAGCTCGAGAACTCATCGATGTTGGCAAAGCTGAACGTCTGGATTTTGTAGAACAGGTCGTGACGCAGGTTCTTGGCGAAGCCGCAGCTCGCATGGCTGCAGGTGACGCCTGCCGCGGCGCCGAAAGCAAGCGATGTCAGCGCGATGAGCACCAAAAGGCCCGCGGTGGGAAGCATCTCGGCTACGGTGGCGCCGTCTTTGATGGCGTCGATCAGGTTGGCGGTGATAAATGGAATCAGCATCTCGCAGAGCACCTCGCCAAGCACGAGCAACGGCGTGGCAACGGTGACTTTCATATAGTCGCGGATGCTTCCCATGAGGGTTTTAATCATCCAGTTCCTCCCAGGTTACACGGATTTTCTCGAGCATTTCGGCGAGCTGCTCGCGCTCGTCGTGGGTGAGGGCACTAAAGGCTTGCTCTCTAAAGCGAATGCGGGCCGCCTGGTCGATGCGGGCGTTTTCCCGGCCGGTTTCGGTCAGGCGAATGGTGAGCTGCCGTCGATCCTTGGGGTTACGGCTGCGCTCAATGAGGCCGTTGAGCTCGAGCTTGGACAGGATCTCGGAAAGCGACCCCGGCTTGAGGTCGAAGTGCATGCCGAGTTCCTGCTGCGACATCTCGCCGCCGGGCTGCTTGGCCAGCAGGCAGATAATGGGCGCCTTGCCGGACACGCCTCCGCCATGAAAATGCATGTAATGGCCGCAAAAGCCCAGGCCGCTCAGGATGCGCTTGGCGAGTTTGTCTTCGGCGCTGACCGCTTCGGGTATGTCTACCGGTTGCGACGGGTCACCGCCGGGCTCATGCGGAAGGACGAGTGGTTCAACACACATATCTAAGCTTCGCTCCTTTCTTTAGTTAGGTAGTTGAATTGTTTTGTGCCTAACCAATTTAGGAGCACGGTAAATAAATGTCAAGGTACCAAACTTATTATGTTCGAGCGGCACTTAGGGACGTTCCTTATGTGCCGGCATTTGGGGACACTCCTTGTGTCGACTAGTCATTTAAGAACGTCCCCAACGACTAACTTCCTCCTTCCCGTAACCTTTCCGCAACAATTCGTCCTCTGCGGTGCCAGCGCCCGTTCACAACGTCCCCTGCGCTACACTTAGTCGCACTGTGGCGCTGCCGCGCCGCGCCCGAAACAAGGGAGACCCTCATGAAGAATACTCAGCTGCTGCTGATTAACGATATGTGCGGCTACGGCAAGGTCGCGCTTTCCGCCATGCTGCCGGTGCTGTCGCACATGGGTTACCGTATCCACAATCTGCCGACGGCACTTGTGTCCGACACGCTCAACTACCCCAAGTTCTACATCCACGACACCACCGAGTACGTGCGTCAGAGTCTTGCCATCTGGGAGGAGCTCGGCTTTGAGTTCGACGCCATCTCGACCGGCTTTATCGTGACCGAGGAAGAGACGCGCATCATCTCGAACTTTTGCCACCGCCGCGCGCAAAAGGGCACCAAGGTGTTCGTCGATCCCATCATGGGCGACAACGGCAAGCTCTATGCCGGTGTGCCTGAGTCCACGATCGGTCTCATGAGGCACCTGCTCGAGTGCGCCGATTACGCGGTTCCCAATTACACTGAGGCCTGTCTGCTCACCGATACGCCTATTGCAGAGCAAATCACGCCCGACGAGGCTCGCGTTCTTGTGAACGCCGTGCGTGAGCTGGGTGCCAAGTCGGTGGTCATTACGAGCGCCGTAGTCAATGGCACGAACGCGGTTATCGGTTACGACCATGTGGCGGGGGAGTACTTTACGATTCCCTTTGAGCTCATTCCGGTCTATTTCCCGGGCACGGGCGACACGTTCTCGGCGGTGCTCGTCGGCCGCGTGATGGCCGGTTGGAGCCTGCAGCGCGCAACGGCCGATGCCATGCGCGTGGTGGCAGAGCTTATCGAGCGCAACGCCGACCAGGAGGACAAGTCCGCCGGTCTACCCATCGAGGCCTGCCTGGATGTGATCGACCATGAGTAGCGCCGGCGAGGGCGGTGCCGACGGATTCGCCGACGAGAACAAGCCGCTCGGCGCCCCGCGTGGCAAGCGTCCGCGTATCCGCGTGAGCTGTGTGGACCAGCTGGGGACGTGCCGCTGCCATCATGGTCACAAGCCGGGCGACGTCTTTGATTTCGATCGCGACCGCGGCAAGATGTGCGCCATGGCCTGCCATGTGGGCTTTCCCTATATCGATATCCTGCGCTATGGCGGAACCGTGCC
>USFU01000059.1 GCA_900554135.1 uncultured Collinsella sp.
GGGGCGAGATGGGTCAGCGAAATAGACTGGCCGCCGTACTGGGAGGAAGCAACCTGGGCGATGATCTGCGTCGCGATATTGCAGGCGGTCGAGAAGCTGTGCGGCTTCTCAATCAGCGTGCCCGAAATAACAGTGCCGTTCTGGAGCATGTCCTCCAGGTTCACCAGATCGCAGTTGTGCATGTGCTGGGCAAAGTAGTCGGAATCGTGGAAGTGGATCAGGCCCTCATTATGGGCGTCCACGATATCCTGGGGCAGCAGCACGCGCTGGGTCAGGTCCTTGGAGATCTCGCCGGCCATGTAGTCACGCTGGACGGAATTGACGGTCGGGTTCTTATTGGAGTTCTCCTGTTTGACCTCTTCGTTATTGCACTCGATGAGCGACAGGATCTTGTCGTCGGTCGTGTTCTTCTGGCGCTTCAGGCTCTGAACATAACGGTAGATAATGTAGTGGCGGGCGACCTCGTAGCAGTCGAGACGCATAATCTCGTCCTCGACCAGGTCCTGGATCTCCTCGACCGAAACGGTATGGCCGGCGTTCTCGCATGCCTCGGCGACGTTTTGCGCCGCGTAAATCACCTGACGGTCGGTAAGGCGAGAGCCCTCCTGGACCTCCAAGTTGGCAGCGCGAATCGCATTGACGATCTTATCGATGTCAAAGGTAACCTCGGTACCGCTGCGCTTGATGATCTTCATCCTCTTGCCTCTCCTTTGCCTCTTTCGCGTCGTGGCCTCATTGCGCTTTAGAGCCAAACGATGCCTGACAGGGCTTGCCCCTGCCTTGCGACGCCGCTGCGCAATCTGTGTTCTCGATAACCATAAGTCTTCATGCGGACAATCTTCATAGCCGATCAAGCGACCCAAAGGTCTATCCGAATGAGGTAAGTAGGGTTCTCGTTCTCTGTCCGCCATCTATCATACGTCAAAGGCGCATCTATATCCTGTATTCTTTTTTTAAGTCAAACACAACATATAGTGTTTCAGCAGGTCAAAGCAATTAGTCATTTTGCAGACGCATTATAAATGAGGGGTATTTGACAAGTCGGTAAAACGTTACCAACACGGCTACCTGCATGGCAGTTATAAAACCCCCTTAGTCAAGCCGCTGACAAATCCTACTAAAACCAAGCTGCTCACGCCAAAAGAATCCAAAAGATTATGCTTGACCAACATGTTGCGGTCGAATGCCGGCGGACGGAGCGACAGGACTGCAAACGCTCGGAAGACTACAGCCCCGGCGCCCCGTCCGCCGGCATTCGATGGGCGAGGAGCTATTTCTTCTCTTCGCGAGCTATCATGCGGCCGAGAGCCGCTGTAAAGGGATCGAGCAGCACGCCGGCGATAACCACAAAAGCCCATCCCTTTGTGACAAGGCCTGCCCAACGCGCGAAGAACGTACGGCCTGCAATCGTTCCGAATCCTCCCTGGAAGGCAATCTCACCAAAACCGATCACCATAAAAAGGAGCGTGGCACCGATGACCGTACCGGCAATCTTGTGTGATGCACTCCCCTGCTCAAAACCAAAAAAGTCCAGGCACATACCAACCGTTTTGCCAAACAGCGGGAGTGCGCTCAGAACCTCGGCGATCACCGTGGCCACGATAAGTTGCCCCCAAAAGCCCGTGGGGCTCGTCAGATCCAAGCCAGATGTCCCTTCAATGATGGGGAGAAATGCGCAAAGCAATAGCGGATTAAAGAAGCCGTTGAGAATACCGATAACGCGCCTGACAGGTAACTTCATAGCCGTAAGCCTTTCAAAGTCATTGATAGAAAGAGGGCCGCCGGCATATGTCGGCGGCCCCGATAAAACATGATGTGCGGCAAAACAGCTACTCGAGCGGCTACTCCGCCTCGCCGCCGGCCGCCATCTTCTCGGCCTCGGCAAGCTGGGCCGGGGTGAGCTTGCGATACTTAATGGCGCCAAAGACGACACAAGCCGCACAGACGATCATGCCGGCGATGAACTTCTGGTCAATCGTTGAACCAAACGGCGACGTCACGGCCTCAAACACAATGGGAGACAGTGCCATGCCAAAGTTGATGCCGCCCATGCCAATGGCGAGGTTAAACGCACGTCCCTCGGGGGCAGAGTTGCCGGCGGCAAAATTGCCCTCCAGCGGCACGTAGGTCTCCTTGCCCAGCGCAACGACAAAGCCCGCAACGCACAGCACCATAAAGGCGGGCGCAACCAGCGTCAGGCCCAGGCCAACGAGCGTCACGCCCCACGCGATCGGCATAGCCAGGTTCTTGAACTTGGCAAACAGCGGACCGACCAGAAGACCAGCCGCAATACCGGCAACGGTCATAACGGTAGAGGCAAGACCGGCCTCCACGGTACCGCCAAAGCCGCGACCCACAACAAGCAGCGAAACGTTGGAGCTGAATAGCTGGAACGTAAGTACGAACACAAAGCTCATGAGCGTGATAATCGCGACCTCTTTAGGCATATTGGCAAACACATTGACCTTGCGCTTGGGCTCAAGATGACCCTCGGGAAGGCAAACAGCCTCGATCACGATGAAAATGATCATGATGAAGTACGCCGCATAGCTGTGGAACCACTCGGCAGAACCCAAGATGCCGGAAACCATCGTCCAGATAATGCCGCCCAGTGCAACAAAAGTGGAGTAGATGCCCATGACAAACGAGCGCTGCTTGCCACCGAAATAGTCGGCGATCAAGGCGTCGGTCGAGTTCTGGACGGCGCCGAGACCAAGGCCCATGACAGCAGAAGCCGCTAAGACCTGGCCGAGCGAGTCGTGGAACACCAGCACCGAGGCGCCTGCCAGCATCACGATAACGTGACCGACGAGCGTCGTCTTCTTCTTGGACACGCGAGAGGCAAGCTGTGAAGAGACGAGCATGGCGGACAGTGCCATCATCAACGGGATGATGCCGATGATCATCTGAACGGCAGCGATGTTCTCGTTGGGAAACGCCGCCGCGACAGAGGCCACGATGGGGACGGGCACCAACATGCCCATAATGCACATGGCGGCAGCATAAATGCCCACCAGGTACTTGATCTTGGTTTTATCCATGATCCATCCTTACACTTAGAGAAAAGGGTCGGAGCGGCCAGACATCACCAGCGGCCGCCCCAAACACAGCACTATCAGTCGTTGAATCCGGTGAACACGGGCTCTCCGCTGTACACGAGCGCTTCCTCGACACCATCGAGCACGCGGCAGGCGCCAGACGCCATCGCCTCGAGCTCGAACTCGCCGGGATAAGCCGACACGGGGGCGATCCAAGAGCAGCATTCCTCAATCGAGGCAACAAGCTCCTTGCTGTGGACCATGCCGCCTCCGAGCAAAATGCCGTCGACGTCGCCCTTCAGCACACAGGCCATCTCGCCGATCCACTTGCAGATTTGGTAAACCATTGCATCCCAGGCGCGGGCTGCAGCCTTATCGCCCGCAGCGGCACGCTCGCACACCTTGATGGCATCGGAGGTACCCAAAAGATCGACAAAGCCGCCGGTCTTCATGCAATGGGCGCGGGCGACATCAAGGCCGTGTTCCGCGGTGTACTTTGCGACCTCGATCGCGGGAACCGATCCGCAGCGCGTCGGTGCCATGGGGCCCTCGCCGCCGACGATGTCGTTGCCGTCCACCATCTTGCCCTTAAGATGAGCCGAGATAGAGATGCCGCCGCCGATATGGCAGACAATAAAGTTGCACTCGTCATATGCACGACCGAGCTTTGCCGCATGGCGGATGGCGGTCTCTTTGAGATTAAGGGCGTGCAGGTGCACGTTTCGATACACGCCCTTAATGCCCGTCATACGTGCGAGGTCGCACAGCTCGTCGGTATCGGGAGGATTCACCACAAAAGAGGGCTTTCCCGTCTTTGAGGCGAACTCATGGGCAATCTGGGGACCCAGCTGTGCCGGGTGTTGAATGCCGTTCGCGCCGATGCGGGCATGCTCGAGCATGACCTCATTGATGACATACGTACCGCCGGGCAGCGAAAGCAAGCCACCGCCGCGACCGACAAATGCATCAAAGTCCTCGAGCTTTAGGCCCGCCTCCTCCAGTGCTCCAAGAATCAGATCGCAGCGGTACGGCATCTGAGCCGAAACCCCATCGAACTGGGCAAGGTCCTTCGCATCGTGCGCAACGTTCTTGCTGACCTTGCACTCATCGCCCTCAAAAACGCCCACCTTCGTGGAAGTGGAACCCGGGTTGATTACCAGGACGCGCCAGGGAGTCTTTTTATCGGACATACCTTAAGCCTCCTTAAGCGCCTGGGCGCGCACGCAGCTCATCACCACGTTGCCGACGATCTCGTCAACGGGCGCAGAGCGCGAGCAATCGCACACGATCTTCTTGAAGCCCTGAAGCATGGGGCCGTAGGCATTAGCACCGGTCAGATTCTGGATAATCTTGACGCCGATATTGCCCACGTTGATATCGGGCCAGATGACCACGTTGGCTTGGCCCGCAACAGCGGACTCACGATGTACCTTCTTGGCCGCAACCTTGGGGTTAATCGCCGAATCAAACTGGAACTCGCCGTCGATGGCAAGGTCGGGACGGCGATCGTTGGCAATCTCGCGAGCACGGCGCACTTTGTCGACAAGCTCGTTGTCCATCGAACCGTCAGTCGAATGCGAAAGCAGCGCGCAACGGATATCCCATCCGGTCAGCGAGCGCACCGTTTCACTCGACGAAATCGCAATCGAGGCAAGCTCCTCACTCGTGGGGTCAACGCAAACGGCAGAATCGCCAAAAGCCAAAAGGCCGCCTTCGCCGCCGTTCCAGTTGGGAATGTCGGCGATACCGCACGAGCTCACGGTGTCCACCCCGTCGGCAAGGCCGACGATAGCCTGTCCCGCTAGGATGATGTCGCCCGTGGCGTTATCGATGCCGGCGAACATTACGTCGACATCGCCGAGCACCTGCAAAATCAGGGCGCGCTCTAGCGGGCGCGTCATACGGCGCGCGGCACCCTTGGGCTTAAACTTGCAATCAGGATGCGAAAGGTAGCGCTCACAGCAGGCGGCGTTCGCCTCCTCGTCGGTCACATCGACAATCTCGATGCCGTCAAGGGAGATACCGCGCTCATCGGCAAGCTCCTTGAGCTTGCCGCCGTCGCCGACCAGCACACATTCGGCAAGATGCTCGGCGGCGATCTTTGCGACCGCCTGCATCATGGTCTCGTTTTCGCCCTCGGGAAAAGCAACGCGCATAGGCTTGGCGGCAGCCTGCTCGCGCAGGGTCTGCATCAGGTCCATGGCAGTTACTCCATCTCTTCGGCAGTGCGCTCGATAAGCTCGCCGACGGTCTTCATGACCATGACCTCGCGAACGGGGACCTCGGCATCGAGCTCGTTCTCGATCATGGAGGTCAGCGCGATCATCTTCATCGAGCCCTTGCCCAGGGTCTCAAACGTCGTCTCGGGAGTCACATCGCCGTCATAGTTGTAAGCGGACTTGGCAAAATCGCAGATCTGCTGAGTGAGTTCTTCGTTCATGATGGTGCCTTTCTAAGATAAAAAGAGGGGCGGCCACGGCGGGCTGGAGACATGGGTCCCGCCGCGGCCTAAGAGAGGAATCGAATTGTTAAAAGGGGTGAAAACCTAGTCGTCAAGCTCAAACGTGAGCTCTTTGTAGCCCGGACGGTCGATGACCTTGGCATGGACGCCAACGGTCTCGCCCGCCATGAGTTTGGCGCGAATCTCGGGGGCCTTCTTCTTGGTAATGCCGTAGATGACGTAGGTGTACTGAGAACCCTCGTCGATATCGACGGCGCCGTAGGCGTACTTGCCATACTCCTTGAGGTAGGGCTTGTCGTTCTGCGGACCAGGTAGGGTAAAATCGATCAGGCGGCCGTGACCGGAAACCTGGACCCAGTCGGTCTTGTGGTAGCCGCAGGCATTGCAGGCAAGGTGGGGCGGAAACTCGACGGCTCCGCACTCGGGGCACTGGCGCGCCCAATAGATGCCCTCTTCAAGACCCGTGTAGAACTTCTTGACCACGGGCTCCATATCTTTGAGTTGCATGAGAATACTCCTTATGGGAAATCGAAAACCGCGGTCGACTACGCGACGGTACGAAGGATCTGGCAGCGCACGTTCTGAGAACCGCCAAAACCGCGCAGGAAGGCCGTCTCGGGAACCTTCTTCATCTGGGTCGCACCGGCGACGCCGCGCATTTGCTTAACGGCCTCGACGATATCGGCGATGCCGGATGCGCCATGTGCGTGACCGAAGTTGCAACGGCCACCATGCGGGTTGATGGGCTTATCACCGTCAAAGGCGGTGCGACCATCGATCGCGTACTTCCAAGCCTCGCCGCGCGGAATATAGCCGCACTCCTCGGCCGAGACGATCTCGGAAGCCAGGAAGAAGTCATTGCACATAAACAGGTCGATCTCGTCGGGGCTCACGCCGGTAAGGTTATAGACCTGCTTGGCGGCAAGCTCGGTAGCCCAGTGCTCGTTGTGAAGCAGGCCGGCCTCGACGGCAGAGGCACCCGTGCCCAGAACCTCAATAGGTGCATACGGGACACCCATGGCCTTGGCCTTCTCCGTGGGCATCACGACAACGGCAGCGGCACCGTCGCACTTCTTCTCAAAGCCGGTAACGCGCAGATACTGCGTAACGCGCGGGTTGTACATGCTCTTGAGATACTCGTCTGCGGTATCGAACCCAGCTGCCTTCGCGTCCTCCTCGACCGTGGTCTCGTACCAGGCAAGGGGATTCAGGACGGCACCGCGGCGAAGGCTCTTGGTAAGGCCGTTCAGGGCGTCATCGATCTGATCGGCGGTAAGGTCGTACTGCATCGAATACTCGTTGATCCAGTTGTCGAACGACACGCCAAAGGCGCCATCGAGCGGGCGACCATAAGCGCGGTCATAGATTTTATCGAGCGAGGGAATCATGACATCGAGCGTAAAGTCCTGACGAATATGGGAGGGCATATGCTCGACGGGAAGAGTCGAAGCCAAATCGCAGGCACCCGTAAGGACAACATCGTAGGCACCGGAGGCGACTGCCATCACGGCCTGCTCAAGGGCGACGTAGCCCGTACAGCAAGCCTCGGAATGATGGACAGAGCCCTTGGCACGAACGCCAAACCAATCGGCAACCTGCATGTTTGGGGTAATGCAATCGCCAACGAGATACGGATTGGCGCTGCCGTGATAGAAAAAGTCGATATCGCGAGGCTCAAGACCGGCATCGGCAATTGCCTCGAGGGCTGCATAGCCAAATGCCTCGCCCTCGCCAATGCCCTGGGTCTCGGGATGCTCCTCAAAATCCTTGAACGGGGTGCAGCCTACGCCTACAATCGAGACGCTTCGCATGTTCTTTCCGAGCGTAACCACTGAATATCACATCCTAATCATGTGAAGGTGTACGGAATGATGGCGCAGTCCGGCCGCGAGCGAAGGTGAGAGAGCGCTCGCGGCTTTTCTGTGCCGTCACACGTTGAACTACTGCAGTGGTTCTTTTGAACGTAGCTTTAGTTTACGAGGGGTTAAACGAGACGCGTGAGACAAAAAGCCCCGATGTGTCCCATCATATGGGACACATCGGGGATAGACGTTCCAAATAGCAGATAAATGGCCATACTTAAATCGATTCATAGGGCTGGATTGCTCTGAATCCGCAACCTACGCAACCGTTCATCCCTAAAAACCAGCCGTTCACCCGAGCGGCTTTTCAAAATCGGGGATGCGTGGGTGCCAGTGGCGTGACGCATCGTCGACAAACAACGGCGCATAGAACATGCGATTGAGCGCGGCAGCAACGGTGCGCGCCTCAAGGTCGGGCCGGGCCTCGAGCCAATACTGAATGAGGTTATGGTGACCCGCAAGCGCAAAGGCTAGATACAGGTCGAGGTCCGTTTCATCGGAAAATGTCGAGCGAAGCCGATTGCGAAAATAATCATGCATAAAGATCGTTGCCTTGTGAGCAAACACGGGATCGCCGTTATCGCTGTTAAGCGCCAAAACTTTCGAGCGATTAGCCTTGAGAATCTCCATGCGCTTGATCATCGTGGGCGTAGGGTCCAGCTGTGCATCGCCAAAACGAGCCTCCAGCGCAACATCATTGATGTCCTGCATATTCTGGAGCAGCTCATCTTCAAAACGTTTAACCACATCATCGACAGAGCGATAACAGCGATAGAACGTCGATTTGGATGTATGGGCAAGGCGAAGCACCTCGGCCACCTTAATCGACTGCACCGGAGTTGTCGCCATAAGTTCAAAGACGGCATCCTCGATCCGTGAAGCGATATCGTTTTGAGCGTTCAGTGACATAGCGGCCTCCCCTATTGGCGATTGGCTCCTATGCTACCCGAAAGGTGTGCTCCTTGAGGACGATACGAGGCATAGAGCGCGCCGCACAAGAGATGACGCAGCGACCGTATGTCACCGACGAAGTATTCCATCCGCAGGGCATACCATCTTTGCGAGGGTCAATCGAAAACCCGACGCCTTCAGCCTTGAGGATGGCCTCGATGCGCGTCCACGTCTGGCTCAGGCGAAGATTGCGTTCTTGCAAATTGGGGGCAGCGTTAATCCACGCGTGCTCGTCGTCGTTCACCATACGCTCAACCGCAACGGGAGCAATCTCATCGATCGCCTCGATATCCACGCCAATAGGTCCTCCGACCGACCGAGCAACATCGGAAACAGCGAGGACGGCCACGCTTCCGCCATGTGAAATGGAAATAGAGGGGGCCTCCCCATCCGCAAGCTCGATCTTGCCGAAAGCAGAACGCGCAAGCTGGATGTCGTCGAAGACACCCAGGGCGTCGCGAAGAAGCAGACCCACGCCTGCAGCTTCCTTCCGAGACGCAATTGGGAGATCCTCATTGGAGGCACGTAAGGCATAGCGTCCCGCGATTGATGCCATATCAACGGTCACGCCGGGATCGATCGCAGAAACATCGACGAGATGCACGGTTATGTTCAAAACGGTCAACCCCCACTCGATTGAGATGACAAGGCTAAACAGACGCTCAGAACCGCTCTTTCATGAATCGAGGTACCTTTTGCCGGCGATTTGGCGACCCATTTGGCGACCAAAACAAAACAGCCCAGAGACATAGTCTCTGAGCTGCGAACATTTGGTGGGCGTTAGAAGATTTGAACTTCTGACCTCTTCCGTGTCAGGGAAGCGCTCTCCC
>USFU01000060.1 GCA_900554135.1 uncultured Collinsella sp.
ATGGCGTGGGCGACCTCGTCGTTCTCCCCCATCGCGATGGCGTAGTAACCGCCCATCACGCCCTGCTGGCTCGTGAACTCGACGACGGCGTTGGACACCAGGTCGGCCTTGCACAGGTGAGCGGCGCGGCCGGCATCGGCGGCCAGGTGGGCACCCAGGTGAGCCTCGCGGGCAATAGCGAGCGCGAGCTGCTCAATACGCTCGGACTTGGCGAGCACGCTGCCGAGCTTCTCCTGGAAGGCAACCTTGGCCAGGCGCTCACGGAACTCGTCGAGGGAGATCTTCAGATCCTCCTCGTAGAAGAACTTAGCGTCATCCAGGCGGGCGCGCACAACGCGCTCGTTGCCGTCGATCACGCGCTCGGCGTTCTCGGGCTTGCTGTTGGAGACGATCACGAACTCACGCGTCAGCTTGCCCTCGCCGTCATAAATCGGGAAGTAGCGCTGGTTGGTGAGCATAGACTCGCAGATGATCTCGTGAGGGACCTTGAGGAACTCCTCATCGAAGGTACCGACGAGCACCGTCGGCCACTCGCAGAGGTTGATGACCTCCTCGAAGACCTTCTTGGGCGTATCGACGTGGCAGCCGGGGCGCGCAGCCTCGACCTCGGCGATACCGGCAAGGATGGCCTCGCGACGGCGCTCGGCAGAAAGCACACCGGCGTCCTCGAGTACCTGCTCGTAGACGGCAGGGTTGGCGACCACATGCTCACCGGGACCAAGCACGCGATGGCCGCGCGTGGTGTTACCGCTCGTCACGTCGGCAAACGACACGGGCACGACGTCCTCGCCCAAAAGGCAGCAGATCCAACGGACCGGACGCACGAACGTGGCGTGCTCGTGACCCCAGCGCTGGCTGCGGTAGTTGGGCCACTGCAGGCCGGCGATGGTCTTCTCGCACAGGGCGGTCAGGATCGGCGTGGCCGGGGCGGAAGGAATGTTCTTCTCGGCAAAGACGTACTCACGTCCGTCGGTGTCCTCGCGACGGACCAGGTCCTCGGCAGCCACACCGCACTTGCGGGCGAAGCCCTGGGCGGCCTTGGTGGCGTTACCGTCAGCGTCGAAGGCGATGCTGGCCGCGGGGCCACGCTTAACCTCGTGAACCTCATCGGTCGCGGTGGCGACGTCGGCAACGAGCGCAGCCAGGCGACGCGGGCTCGAGATCACGCGGACCTCGCCATGGGCCAGACCGGCCTCGTCGAGACCCTTGGCGATCATGGTGCCAAGCTGCTTGACGGCATTGTTCAGCGGTGCAGAGGGCATTTCCTCCGTACCGATCTCAAACAGGAAATCCTTAGCGTCTGCCATGGCTTACGCCACCTCGCCTTCCTGATCGGCATTCTCGTTGATTCCGGCGACCTCGGCCATATAGGCCTCGCAGCACGCCTTGGCGACGGCGCGGACGCGCAGGATGTAGTTGGCGCGCTCGACTGCGGACAGCGCACCGCGGGCATCGAGCAGGTTGAAGGCATGGCTGCACTTCATGACGCAGTCATATGCCGGCAGCGGCAGCTTGCGCTCCAGGCAGGAGTGGCACTCGGCCTCGTAGTCGTCAAACTTCTGACGCATCATCTCGACGTTGGCGACCTCAAAGTTGTAAGCGCTGAACTCGCGCTCGTTCTCCAGGAACACGTCGCCGTAGGTCATGGGCGTGCCGTCGGGCAGGTAGCTCCACACCAGGTCATAGACCGAGTTGACGCCCTGGGCGTACATGGCGATACGCTCCAGGCCATAGGTGATCTCGACGGGCACGGGGTCGACTTCGATGCCGCCCACCTGCTGAAAGTACGTAAACTGCGTGACCTCCATGCCGTTGAGCCAGACCTCCCAGCCAAGACCCCAGGCGCCGAGCGTCGGGCTCTCCCAGTCGTCCTCGACAAAGCGGACGTCATGGTCGTTGGGGTCCAGGCCAATGGCGGCCAGCGAACCCAGGTAAAGCTCCTGGGCGTTGACCGGCGAGGGCTTGATGAGCACCTGGAACTGATAGTAGTGCTGCATGCGGTTGGGGTTCTCGCCATAGCGGCCGTCGGCGGGACGGCGGCAGGGCTGCGCATAGCAGGTGCGCCACTCGGCGGGACCGAGCGAGCGCAGCGTGGTCGCGGTATGGAAGGTACCGGCACCGACCTCGGAGTCATAGGGCTGCATAATGACGCAGCCCTGCTCGCCCCAGTACTGCTGGAGGCGCAGGATGATGTCTTGGAAGGAAAGCGATGAAGCGTTCATGCCTCTAATATCCCCTCGTCGAAACGATTACACGGTTAGGTACTGTACTATAGCGTTTTTTAGTCGATAGCGCCGATACGGTTGAGCGGCCAGTAGCGCACAAGCGCCACGGCGATCAAGTCGGAGCGGTCGACGGGGCCAAAGTAGCGGGAGTCAGCAGAGTTCTCGCGGTTGTCGCCCATCACCCACACACAGTCGTCAGGGACGGTGTAGGGATAGCTCACCTGAGCGCCGGGGGCTTGGACCGAAAGCGGCCAGCTCATGCCAGTCGTATAGTCCTCGTCGAGCGCCTGGCCGTCGACGACGACCTTGCCGTCCTGCAGGTCGACCGTCTGGCCGGCCGTGGCGATGACGCGCTTTACCAGCACGTCATGCTCGGACGTGGCATCGGGGTTGTGGAACACCACGATATCGCCCTGTTTGACAGGCTGGCCGAGCTCAAGGCTCACCTTCTGCGCCAGGATCTGATCGCCGATCTCGATCGTGGACTCCATGGAGCCGGTGGGCACCACAAAGGGCTCGACCACAAACGCGCGAATCACGAAGGTGGCGATGAGTGCAATCGCAACGATTACGATCCACTCAAAGGCGCCCCTCAGGGCAGAATGCTGCGATGGAACCATTCTCACTCCTCGCTCTGCGAATACGAAGCGTCCAGGATCTCCTGCGCGTACGCGCGCTCCTCGGGCGTGAGCCGCGCCGTCTCGATAAGATCGGGACGCCAACGACAGGTACGCTCGATGGCGTTTTTGCGACGCCAGGCATCGACCTTGGCGTGGTCGCCGCTTACGAGCACTGGAGGCACGCCCTCGCCATTAAACTCGGCGGGGCGGGTGTACTGCGCGTACTCGAGCAGGCCACCGTCCTCGGCGGTCGAGAAGGACTCGTCCACGTTGCTCATCTCGTCGCCCAAGGCTCCGGGAATGAGCCGTACGACGGCATCGGCTACGACCATAGCGGGCAGCTCGCCGCCCGTGAGCACGTAGTCGCCGATCGACAGACGCTCATCGGCATACGCATATGCACGCTCATCGACGCCCTCGTAACGGCTGCACGCAAACAGCAGGCGCTCGCTTTTGAGCAGGCGCTCGGCCAC
The DNA here is from genome assembly GCA_900554135.1 of uncultured Collinsella sp. The sequence goes on from USFU01000060.1 coordinate 3,319, forward strand.
ATGCTGCGTAAAGGGCTCGCCGCAGGGGGTGAAGAACACCACGGTGGGCTTGGGACCCTCGGAGCTGATGGCCTCAATTGCCTCGGCAATGGGCTCGACCTTCATGAGCATGCCCTGCCCGCCGCCATACGGCTCGTCATCGACGGTGCGATGGCGGTCGTGCGTCCAGTCGCGCAGGTTATACGCCTTAAAATCAAAAAGGCCGGCCTTGCGGGCGCGGCCCAAGATCGACGTGGACATGACGGGCTCAAACATCTCGGGAAAGACCGAAAGGGTCTCAATCAGCATGCCGTCCTCCCTACCTGTCCATATCGATCAAGCCGTCCATAACGTGGACGGAAATTGTTCCTGTGTCGGGAAGATCGAGCACAACCTGCTCGATCACGGGAATCAGCACCCCGCCGTACCGATCGCCCTCGACAACCCAAACATCGTTGGCGGGCGTCGACATGATCTCGACAATCGTGCCGAGCGAACCAAAGCGCTCGTCGACCACCTCGCGACCCATGAGGTCGGTATAGGCGGCGTCGAGCGAATCGAGCTCGAAGTCGTCACGATTAGCCAGCACATAGCATCCGGTGATGCCCTCGGCGGCCGTCAAGTCGTCTATGCCCTCAAACGAGACCAGATCGCCATCGCCCGTATCGGTGACGGACACGACCGTGCAAAAACGGTCGCGCTTGAGCGCCGGCGGCGTCAAGGCGACACGCATACCCGGCTCCAATACAGAAGGAAGCCCCCGCAGCGGCTGCGCGAGGACCTCCCCCTTCCTTCCGTGCGACTTGACCACACGGGCGATGTTTTTGTACTGGGACCTCAAGGTCCTAGCCCAGAACCTCTACCTCGACAGCAGTGTCGAGGCGAGCGGCCAGTGCACGGGCGAGCGTGCGAATGGCCTTGATGGTACGGCCACGACGGCCGATGACCTTAGCAACGTCATCCTCGGCAACCGAGACCTCAATCGTGGAGGCGTCGTCACCATCGATGACCTCAAGGCTCACGGAATCCGGGTCGTCGACGATCTGAACAACGAGATATTCGACGAGATCGGCGATGCGATCTGAGAGCATTGCCTCACCCTCGAGCTGTGCAGCGTCAACCTCAGGCACGATTTACTCCTCGGCGCCCTCAGCGGCCTCAGCGGCAGCCTTAGCGGCCTCGGCCTCTTTGGCGAGCTGCTTCTTGGACTTCTTGACGACGGTCTCGGTCTTCTCGCCCTCGTTGGCGGCCTTGACCAGAGCAGCGACGGCGTCGGTGAGCTGAGCGCCCTTGGACTGCCAGTCGGCGATCTTCTCGAGGTCGAGGTTGATGGTCTTGGGGGCGGTCATCGGGTTGTAGCGGCCAACCTCCTCGATGATACGACCGTCACGCGGGGCGCGGGAATCGGCGACGACGACACGGTAGTACGGACGCTTCTTAGCGCCGTGACGAGCAAGGCGAATCTTGACTGCCAAAGGAAACTCCTCCAACCAAGCAGCTTTAGGCTGCAACTACAAACAAACAGTTGAACATAATACGCCATCGACGCGGGCAGGTGAAGTCCGTGAGACCAACTTCTTCGGTGTAGTCGAGGGCAAATCCATATCTTAGACAAGAATTCGCGATTTGCAAGCACATCCACGCACCCCACATGAGCTGCGCGGTATACTCATGACATGGAAAGACGCGAACATACATACGGTTATGAGGATGCTGCGGGCGTCACGCCGCCGCTCTGGACGGGTCCAGCGGTGGGCCTGATGGACCTTGATGCATTTTTTGCGAGCGTGGAGATGCTCGATCATCCCGAGTGGCGCGGCAAGCCGCTCATTGTGGGTGGAGACGCCGAGTCACGCGGCGTCGTGTCCACATGTTCATACGAGGCACGTCGCTTTGGCGTGCATTCTGCCATGGCCTCGGCCGAGGCGCGGCGCCTGTGCCCGCAGGCCATTTGGACGCACGGACACTTTGATCGCTACCGTGAGGTGAGCGCGCAGGTCATGGCGATTCTCGCCGACGAGACACCGCGCGTGGAGCGTGTGTCCATCGACGAGGCCTTTATCGATATTACGCCGGGCCGGTTCGCGCCCGAAGACCCGCTGCTGGTTGCGCGGCGCATAAGCGACCGCGTGGCAGCGCTGGGAGTAACGTGCTCAATTGGCGTGGGCTGCAACAAGACCGTGGCCAAAATCGCAAGCGAGCGCGACAAGCCGTTTGGTCTGACCATTGTGCGCCCTGGTACGGAGCAGCGGTTTTTGGCCGCGCTGCCCGTGTCCGCCATGAGCGGAATCGGGCGTTCGGCCGAGGAGCGACTGCGTCGCATGCGCATCTATACACTCGGCGAGCTTTCACGCGCGCCAGAGTCCACCCTGGCTGCAATTTTTGGCGTGAATGGCGAGCGCATGCGTCAGCGTGCTTTGGGGCTCGAAGTATCCGAGGTCACCGGCCTGGATGACGAACGTGAAGTTAAATCGGTGAGCAATGAGCGCACCTTTGCGAAGGATTTGACTGAGCGTGGGGATATCGAGGCGGCGATTGCGCTGGTGGGCGAGTCGGTTGGGCGCCGCCTACGTCGTCAAGGGCTGACGGGTGCCACGGTAACGCTCAAGCTTAAGTATTCGTATGGCAGCGGACGCACGGCACAGCGCCGCTTGCCCCACCCCACCGACGACGAGAATATCTTTGTGGCCGTAGCGCTCGAGCTGCTCGACAATATCTGGCAAGAAGGCATGCACGTGCGTCTGGCGGGTATCGGCATGAGCGACTTCAACCACCAAGGCGGTATCCAAACTGACCTGTTCTGCGAGATCGATGACCGCGGAGCCCAATCCAGCGACCGCCGCGACCTCTCCGTCGCCATCGACGCCGTCCGAGACAAATTCGGCGACACCGCCCTGTCCTTCGGCCGCCAATCCCGCTTCTCCTCCCACTAAGTAGTCAATTTGGGACGGGGCTTTTTTAACTACTTTAGATTGTCAGGGTAGTACGGGGTAGCTAATTTGGGACGGGGCTATTTTAGCTACCCTTCAACTGGTAGCGAATTACCCGGGGCCGGAATATAACTCAACCGATTTATAGGGGTAGCTAAAATAGCCCCGTCCCAAATTAGCTACCCAACCCATACCTGACGCGGTCGCAACACAGACCTCGTCCTAAATGAGCTATTTTTAGACTTTGACCTTTTGTATGGTGCAGTGTCCAATGCCCGTAAGACGTACGATCTGTTTAATCGAAAAGCCCTCGCTCTTCAAAGTGCGAATGCAGGCATCGCGCGTCCCCTTTGGCAAAGCCTTGAGGTGATGAGGCTCGTACGGCTTAAGAAGCGCCTGCGCAAACTCCAGCGCATCTGAGTCGCTCACATGGGCGCCGTCACGGAAGCAATAGCGGTTGGGCTCACCTGAGGTGCTAAAGGCAAAAAATCTCTGAGAGTCACCGAGTAACCCGAGAACGCAATCCGTTTTGCAGATACCCGGATATCCCATATACTCGCGAAAGCTACTCCATCGATACAGCGAAGCGGTCCCAATCCTCGCCTTCGCGGGATTGTCGTGAATGTATCTCACGCAGTTGAGTAGCTGATCATCATCGAGGATCGGCACGCTCTTAAATCGATCCTGGAAAACAGGCCCCTTCCTGCCTGTCTTTGAGTTGAAATACATAGCATACGCCGTCGTAATCGAATGCATGCAATCGCTCAGATGAACATGCTCGTCATCAAGCAGAAGATGAATATGGTTATCCATAAGGCACCACGCGATGACATCCACTTTAAACTTCTGGCATTTCGAAGCAATCAGCCGAATCAGATAGAGTCGATCTTCGTCATCCTCAAATATGAGTTGGTCGGCACATCCCTTTTGTACGACATGGTAAAAGCCATATACAGAGATTTCTCGCGCAGTCCGAGTCATACGCATCCCCTCCTCGACAGATAACAATTACGTTACCCGAGCCAGAGTAGAAAAAAACGTACTGGGAGCTATAAATCGCGATGTTCGGCGAACGGTAGGTAGTAGCTAAAAAAGCCCCGTCCCAAATTAGCTACTTTTGGGCAAAAAGAAAGCCGGGCAGCTGCAGGTAGTGCAACTGCCCGGCGAACGGTAAAGGGAAGCTCTAGAGAAGCCCCAGACCAAATAAGGTCCTAGAGGAGATTGAGGGGGAGCTGGGGAGCGTCGCCCCAGAGCTTCTCGAGACGATAGAAGTCGCGTGCCTCGGGGGTGAAAACGTGGACGACGACCGAGCCGTAGTCCATGAGCATCCAGGTCTTCTGCTCGCGGCCCTCAATGGAGAACGGGTGCTCACCGCAAGCCTCGGCGACCTTCTCCTCGATCTCGTCGACGATCGAATCGACCTGACGGTTATTGGTACCGGTGGCGAGCACAAAGTAGTCGCACACATCGGAGAGCTCGGTCAGATCGAGCACCTGAACGTCCTCGCCCTTCTTGTCGTAGGCGGCCTGCGCGGCGGCGCGAGCGACATCCTCGGCGGCGACACCGCTCGCGGACAGCGAGGCGGCGGTACGGTCGGACGTGGCGACGAAGCTCTTGTGCTCCACACCTTCAAGAATCTGCTCGTCGGTCATGGTCTCGTCGGCCATGGAATACCTCTTTCTAGACAGCCCGAGCTAGCGCAGCTGGGCGTAATGGTTGTAAATCGTAATAGCCGTGGGATAAAGATAGCGCCCGGACTGGATCACGTAGACCAGACCCTGCGCAAAACAGGAGAAGAACAACTCGTCAAGCGTCGACTCCCCCACCATCTTGCGCAGCGCGTGGGCATAATCACCATGGCGGTTGGGCTCGATGGCATCGGCCACAAAGACCACCATATCGAGCGGCGTCATGTCGCAGGCGCCCACGGTGTGACGGTCGACAGCCTGGAAAACGGCCGGCGATAGCTCGGGAAATAGCTGCGGAAGCTCATAGGCGGCAACCGGACCATGTAAAAGCGGCGTCGCGGCAGACGGAGAGCCGGCAATCTTAATGCCATAATGCAGAGCGCGCGTGACCAGCTCGTCGTCGGAAAGCACCTTGTCCCAGTCATGGATCAGGCCGGCGGTAGCGGCATCAAAGCGGTCGACACCGTATACCTCGGCTAGGTGCAGTGCAGTCTCGGCAACCCCGAGCGAATGAACGTAGCGCTTACGTTTATCCTTCATGCGCACATCGAGCAACTCGTGGATACGCGTCAACAGTGCGCGCTCGTCGCCCTCAAACTGATCTTCTACCGACAACGTTCTCCCCCATCACTCAAAATCGTCTTGCCCAAGATCGGCATACAGGCCGCGTTTGCGGATATAGCCGAGCACGGACTCGCTCGTAAGATAGCGCACGCTCATGCCGCGGGCAACCCGCTTGCGAATATTGGTCGAGCTAATCGCCAGCGCCGGAATCTGGATATACCGCACGTCAAACGGCAGGCCCGATTCCTTAATCCGCGCGCGAGCAGTATCGATGTCAAAGCCGGGACGTGTCGCAGCAATAAAGGTTGCCAGTTCGGCAATCTCATCAGCATTGTGCCAGGTCACTATATCGATAATCGCATCGGCACCCGTAATAAAGTAGAGCTTTACCTGCGGCGGGTAAAAGTCGCGAAGGGCATGAAGCGTATCGGCCGTATAGGTCACGCCAGGACGGTCGATCTCGAAACGGCTCGCCAAAAAAGCCGGATTCGCAGCGGTGGCGAGAACCGTCATGGCATAACGGTCCTCGGCAGGCGTCACCGGTTTGTCGAGCTTAAAGGCGGGAGAGCCGGCCGGCATAAAGAGCACGGCGTCCAAGTCGAGCGACTCGCGCGCCTGCTCGGCGGTAACCAAGTGCCCGTAATGAATCGGGTC
>USFU01000061.1 GCA_900554135.1 uncultured Collinsella sp.
TCGTCTTCGTGCGCCGCTCGAACACGAGATTGCCGAGCGCGATCTGCTGCCCCAAGGTCTCAAGGACGAGATGTTCGACTATTATCTGGCGTTTTTGCTGTCGGGTATTATCGGTATCTATCGCACGTGGGCCCTGTCTGATGGCTCGGTTCCTATCGAGCGCGTCTCGGAGGTCGCCAACGACCTGACTCTCAATGGCCTGTCGAGTCTGGAATCTCGCTTGGATTAGGCGCAGGCTCGAGTTCGTGAGGCGCTTGTCGGGGTGCAGCCCGATCGACCAGGCGACGGGCATCCCATCGAAGCAGTCGACTATCGGGCTCAGGTAGACCTTCCCGCCGCCCGGGAGCCTGAACTCGGTGATGTCGGTGAGCCACAGCCGGTTGGGCTCGTCGGCGTGGAAATTCCTGTTCACGAGGTTCTCCGGTGCCTTGGAGACCTCGCCGGCGTAGGAGCTGTAGCCCCGGGCGCGCCTCTTGTTGTAGACGACCTCGAGGCCCTCCTCGCGCATCACGCGGGCCACGCGCTTCTCGCTGGCGCGGACCCCCTCGCGGCGCAGGCGCGCCCAGACGGTGCGGTACCCCCAGCACCCCGAGCCCTCGCGGAAGATGCGCACCACGCGGCCGCGTATGTCGGCGTCGCGGTCGCGCGGCGCGGCGACGCGGGGCCTCCAGTACTCATAGGAGCTCTTCGATATCCTCAAGAAACCTGTGATCGAGCGGAGGGGCAGGGCGGTCGCCCGCCTCAATCTCTCGCCGAGCTCGCACTTGCTCCTGTTCGAGATCGAAGCCGGGTCCCACCCTTCCGCTTTTAGGTCGGCCAACACCGCCCTGAGCAGCAGGTTCTCTATCTGGTCCTCGTTGAGCCCGGCGAGCGGGCCGGTCGCGGGCGGGGCGTAGATCTACTTGTCGGGGCCAAAGCTGGCCTCCTTCCGGCGCGGTTTCCTCGCACCGATTCTACAGCGCGCCCCGGTGTAGCTGTGCGGGAGGTGGCCCGTCGCCCACTTCTTGGCCGCGCCCACCGTGACCCCCGCGAACTTCGCGGCGGCGGTCGGCCCCATGCCGTCCTCCGTCGCCAGGAGGAAGAGCTCGACCTTCTCCCTGCTGTACATGCGAACCTCCAGTCCGGACCGCTTCACGGTCCAACTTTCTGTCCGCACCCCCTTTTATGGCTTGGATGCCGATTTTAGGAACTATTTCACCACAACTTAGGAGGGGATGTGAGGTCCCCGGCATGTATATGAAAACGGCTCTGATTCCCAGAAGGAAACAGAGCCGTTAAAACTATCCTATGGAGCGGGCGACGGGAATCGAACCCGCGTCATCAGCTTGGAAGGCTGGGGTTCTACCATTGAACTACGCCCGCAAGATATGGTCGGGACGACAGGATTTGAACCTGCGACATCCTGCTCCCAAAGCAGGCGCGCTACCAAACTGCGCCACGTCCCGAAGGTGTTGAGCAGCTAAGGCATAAACCTTGCGTGTCCCAAAGCGAAGGAAATTATAGGGGAGACTCCCCGCCTGTGCAAGCGCAGAAACCCTAGCTCCTCGAATGTGTGACAAACTGGCTATGAACCAGACCGATCACAAACGCCACCACGGCGACTGGCGCCCATGCGGCACCGATATCTGCCAAGGGCAATGCATCGAACGGCAGCCACGCGCCCGCAAAGAACGCGTCGCGAACCGAGGTGATCACACTCTGCACCGCGACAACGCCGCCGACCCAAACCCACACTTGGGGGTACGCGTCGCAAAAACCGTGCACCAGGCCCATCAGCACCAGCACGATGGCAACGGGGTACAAGGCGTTGAGCATGGGCACCGAGAACATGAGGATCACGTCGAGGCCCACGTTGGAGAGCACGCACGAAAACGCCGCGAACACAAAGGCGAGAATCGCAAAGGGACGGCGCATGGCCTCCTCGGAGGCCTCCGCTCCCCCTTCGACCACATACGTCTCGCAGAAGTAACGCGAGCAGCAGCTGATAAGGCCAATACACACATTCATGCAGGCGAGGAAGAAAATCGCAAAGACCACGACCGTGCCGGCTAGGCCAAAGTGCATAGAGGCCGAACGCGCAAGGATCGCGGCGCCGTTGGTGGCGTCGGGCATAACCGTGCCGAGCTGCATACCGGAAAGCGCCAAGCCGCAGTAGATGATGGCCATGAGCACGCCGGCGATCACACCCGAACGCGAGATCTCGAAGGCCACGCGCTTATCGTCGGTAACGCCGAGCTCATGGATGGTCTCGGCGATGATGATGCCAAAGGCGAGCGACGCAAGCAGGTCCATGGTCTGGTAGCCGGTCAAAAAGCCCTGCACGGCAGCACCGGCATTGTAGGGAGCCTGCGGCGCGGCAGCGGGACCCAACGGCGAGACCACGGCGGCACCCACAACCAGCACGATGAGCGCAATGAGCGCGGGGCCCGTAATGCGGCCGAGCACGCGCGTGATAACGCCCGGACGCAGCGTGAGCGCAAACGCGACGACAAAGAAGCCAACGGCAAACACCAGGCGAGCCGTGCCGAGCGAGACGCCCTCGGGCAGCAGCGGCACCAGCATCTCGAAGGCCGTGGAGCTCGTACGCGGAATAGCCAGGCACGGGCCGATGGCCAGATACACCGCCGCGACAAAGAACTCGCCAAACCTGGGGTGCACGCGGCCGGCAAGCTCGCGCGCCGTTCCGGCAAGCGCCACGGCGATAAAGCCCATGACGGGCAGGCCGATGGCGGCGATGAGAAAGCCGAGCATGGCGACCGGCGTGGCAGAACCTGCCTGCAGCGCCAGCAGTGGCGGAATAATGAGGTTGCCGGCGCCAAAGAGCATCGAGAACAGGGCGATGCCGACGGTGACGACATGGTCGGAGCGCAGACCGTGCGGGGCGGATGAAGCCATGGGTCCACCTTTCGGGTTGAAACAAAAACGGGACGGGCAAAAACACCCGTCCCGCAAGTATAAACGGTCTAGCAGCTTTAGCAGGCTAAATCGCACAGAGCATCGATAGCCGTGTCGACTTCTTCGGTCGTGTTGAAATACCCAAACGAGAAGCGGACGACACCCTGGCGCTCGGTCCCCAGCGCACGGTGCATGAGCGGGGCGCAATGGGCACCGGGACGGGTCGCAATCCCCCACCCTTGCATGAGCGCGTCCGAGATCTCGGCAGAATCGATATCGCCCACGTTAAGCGACACAATCGCAGAGCGCGTCGGCTGGTCAAAGGCACCGTAGAGCTTAATTCCCGGAATCTCGCGCACACCGGCAAGGAAGCGATCAGCGAGCGCGCGCTCGTGGGCAGCAATCGCCTCGACCCCACCCTGGGCCTCGATAAAGTCGAGACCAGCGGTAAGGCCCGCGATGCCATGGCCGTTGAGCGTGCCCGCCTCCAGGCGCGTAGGCCACTCAAGCGGCTGCAGTGGGTCGAAGCTGTGCACACCCGTGCCGCCCATAGCCCATGGAGCCACGTCAATGCCCTCCGCCACGGCCAGACCACCGGTGCCTTGGGGTCCCATGAGCCCCTTGTGGCCGGTAAAGCACACCACGTCGAGCCCCATGGTCTGCATATCGATACGCGCCGCACCGGCAGACTGCGAGGCATCGACGATAACCAGCGCGCCGGCCGCATGAGCCACAGCCGCCACACGTGCAACATCAACGGCGTTGCCGGTCACATTGGAGGCGTGCGTCACCACCACGGCACGCGTGTCAGGCGTCACCAGCCGCTCGAGCTCGTCATAGTCAAGCACGCCGTTCGCGTCACAGCCCGCATGTTCAACGGTCACGCCCTGCTCTGCCGCCAGGCGGTTGAGCGGACGCAGCACGGAGTTGTGCTCGAGCACCGTTGTGACCACACGGTCGCCGGGGCGCACCACGCCATTGATGACGGTGTTGAGCGCCGCGGTGGAGTTGGGCGTAAAACAAACATGGTCAGCACGCGGGCAGCCCAGCAAGCGCGCAAGCTTGGCGCGGCAGCCGTGGATGGTACGCGCCGCATCGAGCGCACCCGACGTGGCACCGCGCCCGGCATTGCCGAGCGAGCACATAGCCTGCGTCACGGCATCGATGACCGTTTGCGGCTTATACATGGTCGTCGCCGCGTTATCCAGGTAGATCATCGCACGACCTCCCACATGTCGATCACCGTAAAACCCTCGGTGGGGACGCCCGCCGCGGAAAGCTCGCCGCGCAGCAGGCCCTCATCCGAAGGCAGCGCCTTCCACGCCAAGCCGCAGCCGGCAGCGACCTCCCCGGGCACGGGAATCGTGCGCCCGGGAAGTCCCCGCTCGATGCATAGGGTCTCGCACCCCATGGCGGCCGCCGTGGTGGGAAACGTGATGACAAGCGCCGGGCGCTTCTCCCTCATGGCAACTCCAACCAATACGCTACGGGCGCACGACGCGCACGGCCTGCTCCATCTTCTCCACAATCACGTACATGTTGGTGACCTCGCCCACAGCAAGCTGGTCTTTAATGCCATAGTGGTCGAGGCAGGTACCACAGGTAAGGATCTCGACACCCTGCTCGGCCAGACCCTTCAGGTCATCGAGCACCGGTGAGCCCTCGACAGTGAGCTTGGCGCCGCCGTTGTAGAACAGCATGGTCGCGGGCAGCTCCTCCTGCTGCGTCACGGCGAAGATAAACGCCTTCATGAGCTTGTGGCCCAGCTCGTCGTCGCCACGGCCCATGCAGTCGGTGTAGACGGAAATGACGAGCTTGCCCTTGCCGGCGCTGGCATCACAGAAGGCAGCGCCATCCTGCTCGGGATCAGCCACGGCAACGGCGCCAGAGGTCGCCACGGTCACGTGCCACTCGGCGTCAGAAACCTTCTCGACCGAGGCCGCGCAGCCCTTCTCCTGCGCCATCTTGGAGATGTTCTTGACGGCGGTCTCGTTATCGACCGAGGTCACGACGGCGCCCTCGCCGTCGAGCTGCTTCAGAGCCTTGAGCGTCTTGACGACAGGCAGCGGGCAGGCATCGCCCATGGCATTGACTTCAATTTTGGTAGACATAGTTACATCCTTTCAAAAGGGACCGCCCAGAACAGTAGGCAGTCGCATAAACAGTTTTCCTTAATGCACAACGCGAACGGCAGAACCGCCCGGCACCGGCTCGCACACGCGGCCGACGACGGAGGCGATACGTCCTTCGGCATGCAGACGGCGCGCAAGCTCATCCACATCGGCAGCAGGTGCCGCGATAAGCAAGCCACCAGACGTCTGCGGATCGTACAACGTATCCAACATGCCCGGCTCCAAGTCATCGTCAGCCGCCACGCGCGGGCCAAAGAAGTCCTGGTTGCGGTAGGCGCCGGCAGGAATAATGCCCAGACGCGCCATATCGAGCACCTGGTCAAAGAGCGGCACCGCCCCCGACGCAAGCTCAATCTGCACGCCCGAGCCCTCGGCCATCTCGCACGCGTGCCCGATCAGGCCAAAGCCCGTAATGTCGGTGCAGCCGTGAAGCTCAAGTCCCTCGGCCAGACGAATCGGGGCCTCGTTGAGGGTGCGCATCGAGTCAAACATCAGGCTAGCCTCGTCCTGCTCGATAAGCTCGCCCTTAATGGCCGTGGTGATGACGCCCGAGCCGATCGCCTTGGTCAGCAGCAGAACATCGCCCACGCGTGCGCCGCTGTTGGCGAGCATGCGGTCGAGCGCGACAAAGCCGCTCACGGACAGGCCGTACTTGGGCTCGTCGTCGTTGATGGTATGGCCGCCCGCGATGGAGCAACCCGCCTCGACGCACTTGTCGGCGCCGCCCGCCAGAATCTGACCGGCAACCTCGACGCCCAGGCAACTGGGTATGCAGAGCAGGTTCATGGCATGGCTCGGTCGTCCACCCATGGCGTAGATGTCCGACAGCGAGTTGGCCGCGGCAATCTGGCCAAACAGAAACGGGTCGTCGACCATCGGCGGGAAGAAGTCGATGGACTGCACAAGCCCCAGGTTCTCCCCTACGCGGAAGACGCTCGCATCGTCAGAGGTATCGAACCCCACGAGCAAGTTGTCGTTATGTACATTTGGCAAGTCGCCCAGGACCTGGGCGAGGGCTCCAGGAGCCAACTTAGCGGCTCAACCGCTCGCGGCCGTCATGGACGTGAGCCTAATCTGATCCTTATCCATCGATACCTCCTTTCAAGGTTGCCAACTGCTCCAGTATACGCGCCCAGCAGGCATCCCACGAAACCGCAGATGGGTCAAAGGTCGAAATGGGTTCCGCGAGCGACTGGGCCACGGCGTCTGCCAGCGCATGCTCAAACCGCTGGCAATCGCGCGCATCGGGTGTATCGACATCCGTCATGCGCGGCGGCGTTACCCACGTTACGGGCGCGCCTGGCAAGGCGGTCTCGAGCCATGGACGCACGCCGGGCAGATCGGTCATGACGACTTTGCATCCGCAGGCCATCGCCTCGATCGGCACCAGCGGCAGCCCCTCGTAAAAGGACGGCAGCACAAACACCTCGGCCTCGCGATAGGCGCGCACCAGCTCGTCGCGACTCAGACGGCCAGCAAACTTCACCGGCACGGGGGAATCTCCGGAAGCCCGAGCGATGCGCTCATACTCATCCGCATCGCCATGGCCTCCCACCAGTACAAGCCGACTCGGGCGTACCCCACGCGCCGCATCGGAGTCCTCGCCAAAGCGCCCCATCGCGTGTACCAGCGATTCGACGCCCTTCTTAACGCACACCTTGCCCACAAAGACGAGCGACCCGGGAACCTTTGCCATCTGTCCATCGCGGCAAAACACCCGATGGTCATAGCCTGTTCCAATCACATGAACACGCAACGGATCAACGCCATAAACACGCCTGATCATGTCGGCCTGCTCGGCATGAAGCGAAAAGACGGCATCGAGGCAGCGGACCGCCGCGACAATGCGATCATGGGCGAGTCCATGGGTCAACATCTGCCGAATATCGGTCGAATGGCACACGCCGCACACGGGAATGCCCCGCACGCGCTCCCGCACCAAGGCACACAGCAGATACAGGTGATGGCAGATTATCGCATCAGGCTTAAAGACGGCGATGGCCCGGTCGATCGCCGCACCAAAGGCGCGCTCAAAGGACGCGGCCATCGTGGGCGTCAAGTCGCAATAGCGTGTCGAAGGATACGGCATCACGTCCGACATGCCGCAAATGCAAAACGGCAGCTCGGGCGTCTCGAACGGCACCGCAAACACACGCGCAGCGGAATCGAGCTCCCCTTGCGTGTCCCCGGGCGCAGCACCGCACAGCACCGCCGCCTCGTGGCCCGCGGCAATTTGCGAGGCCACCAGTGCAGCGAGATACGTGCCGCTTCCCGTGCTATCGGGTTTTTGGGCCGAGATGTTGAGGATGCGCATGGACCCAGCCCCTTAAGCGAGCGCCTGCGCGCGAATGGCCGCACCGATGGCACCGGCATAACGGGCTTGGGGCGACGTGGTCATCGGCGAGCCCAACAACGCGCCGAGCCGCTCCACGACATAGGCGTTCTCGCACAGGCCACCGGTCAGGTAATACGGGGCGCCCGCCGCCTGCCCGGCCATAGTCGCCACGCGCGAGACCACGCTGTCGATCACGCCACGCGCAATGTTCTCGCGCGGCTCACCGCGACCGATCAGGCTGATAACCTCACTTTCGGCAAACACCGTGCACATGCTGCTGATCTTGGTGGGTTCGCCGGAACGCGCCAGGTCGGCCATCTGCTGCTGGGAAATGCCTAGGCGGTCGGCCATGATCTCCAAAAAGCGCCCCGTGCCGGCGGCGCACTTGTCGTTCATGGCAAACTTGGCCACGCGGCCACCCTTAAGTTGGATGACCTTGGTGTCCTGGCCGCCCACGTCGATCACGGTGCCGTGGTCGCCAAACAGGCGCACGGCACCGGTGCCGTGGCAAGTAATCTCGGTCACGACCTTGTGTGCATAGGGCACGGCGACACGGCCGTAGCCAGTCGCGACCACGCGAACATCGTCGCCCGTCACGTCATAACCCGCCGCCGCCAGTGCCTCGCGCAGACGCTCGGCCGCATCGACCGACGAGAACCCGGTTGGCTGCACGCACGTCCACGCCACCGAACCCTCACCGTCGACCACAGCAGCCTTAGCCGCCGTAGACCCGATATCGATCCCGATCCCTATCATGGCTCTCTCCCAATCTAAACATCAAAGGTAGCGGCGCGTTCAGGCGCCTTGGCATCCTCCCTCATATGTGACAAAGGGACAGTCCCTTTGTCACATACCGTCACCTACAGGGTTTCGATGAAGGCAGCGATGCGGGTTTCGATCTGGCCCATGTCGCCGTTGCTGTAGTCGGTCTCGATCTTCATGTACGGAATACCCGCACCCTCGACGGCCTCCTGCATGCGGGCACTCTCCACGTTAAAGGTGTGGCACGCCTGCAGCACGTTTTCGACCACTCCATCGACGTGATACTTCTCGCACATGGCCAGCGTGTTTTCCATACGACCGTCGTTGGGCGTCATGACCGAGCAGTTGATATCCAGGTAGCGGTCGGCGATGGCGCGCAGGATGTCGGGAGCCTCCGGGTCGATCATCATGGCCGCCGTGCGCTCGCCCGAGCAGTCGTCCATACACACGACCACGCCGCCGTTGGACTCGATGGTGCGACCGATCTTGTTGATCACGCCGCCCACCGGGCAGCCGGTGATCAGAATGCGCTTGGCGTCCGCCGCAACCGGGCGCTCGCCCGCGTCGTAGGCCTCGTGCAGCTTGGCAACCTTTTGCTCCAGCTGCTGCGTATAGGCCTCGATATCAAAGCTGAACGTACCGGCAAACATGGTGCTCATCAGGTCGACGCCGCTCATGGCCGCCGGCTGGTTGGCCTGCAGTGCAAACATCTCGAGCTGGGCCGCACGCAAGCGGTTGCGACGACGGACGGCAGCGCGCAGGTCATCGTCGGTAATCGTGATGCCGTAGAAGCCCTCGAGC
>USFU01000062.1 GCA_900554135.1 uncultured Collinsella sp.
ACGGCAGCCTTGATGATGTTGAGGCCGTTGTCGGTACCGAGGGACTTGGACAGGACGTTCTTGATGCCAGCAAGCTCGAAGAGGGGACGCACAGCGCCGCCGGCGATAACGCCGGTACCCTCGACAGCGGGCTTGATGATGATGCGGCCGGCACCAAAGTGACCGAGAACCTCGTGCGGGATGGTGCCCTGATCGGTCACCGGCACGTGGAACATGTTCTTCTTGGCATCGAGAGACGCCTTGGAGATGGCCAGGGGCACCTCAGCGGACTTGCCCATGCCAACGCCGACGTTGCCCTTGCCGTCGCCAACGACGACGAGAGCGACGAGGCTCATGCGACGACCACCCTTGACGGTCTTCGACACGCGGTTGATGTAAACGACGCGCTCCTCGAACTCGGAGGCCTCGCGCTGCTGCTTCTGATTACGAGCCATGTGCTACATACCTCCTAGAACTCGAGACCGGCGGCACGAGCACCGTCGGCGAGGGCCTTGACGCGGCCATGGTAGATACGGCCACCACGATCGAAGGCGACCTTGGTGATGCCGGCCTCGATGGCGCGCTTGCCAACGAGCTGACCGACCTTCTCCGCAGCCTCCTTGTTCGAGGTGTGGGTGCCCTTGAACTCGGCCTCGAGGGTCGAGGCGGAGACGAGCGTCAGGCTGGAGCCCTTGCTGTCGTCGATGATCTGGGCATAGATGTTGGCGTTAGTACGGGTCACGCGAAGACGCGGACGCTCGGCGGTACCCGAGACCTTGCCGCGAACACGACGCTGACGACGCTTGAGGCCTTCCAGCTTCGCCTTATGCTTGTTCATACGTAAACTCCTAAAAAGGTTGATCTTGCCAGCACCTGACGGGGTGCTGGTCTTATGCGAGTGAGTCGGTTACGACTACTTGGCGGCCTTACCCAGCTTGCGGCGGATGTGCTCGCCAACGTAGTGGATACCCTTGCCCTTGTAAGGCTCGGGAGGACGATGGCCGCGGATCTCAGCGGCGATCTGACCGACCTGCTGCTTGTTGATACCCTTGACGTTCACGTGGGTGTTGTCGGGAACCTCGAAGGTGATGCCCTCGGGAGCCTCGACGATCACGGGGTGCGAGAAGCCCAGGGAGAACTCGAGGTTCTTGCCCTTCTGCTGCACGCGGTAACCGACGCCGGCGAGCTCGAGCTTCTTCTCGAAGCCCTCGGAAACGCCAACAACCATGTTGTGGATGAGGGCGCGGGTGAGGCCGTGGCGGGCACGGGTCTCACGCTCGTCGTCGGGACGGGAAACGGTGAGGACGTTGTCCTCGACGTTGATAGCGAGCTTCTCAAAGACATCGAGCTCGAGCTGGCCCTTGGGGCCCTTGACGACAACGTTGTTGCCGTTGACTGCCACTTCGACTCCGGCGGGAATCTGGACAGGCTTATTACCGATACGAGACACGGTGATCTCCTTTCCTTCTACCTACCGAGAAAATTACCAGACGTAAGCGATGATCTCGCCGCCGACGTTGTGCTTGCGAGCATCGCGGTCGGTCATGACGCCATGGCTGGTGGAAATAATGGCGGTACCAAGGCCACCGCGGACGCGGGGCATGTCGGCAACGCCGGTGTACTTACGCAGGCCCGGCTTGGAAATGCGGCGGATGCCGTTGATGACCTTAGCCTTCTTGGGACCATACTTAAGCGTGATGTGCAGAGTCTTCTGGGGAACGGTGTCCTCGACATCGTAGCCCTCGATGTAGCCCTCCTCGTGCAGAACACGAGCGATCTCGACGAGCTTCTTGCTGCTCGGCATGGAGACCGTGGCCTTGTTCACAGAGTTAGCGTTACGGATGCGCGTAAGCATATCTGCGATCGGGTCTGTAAGGTTCATACAGATTCTCCTTCGTTCTTGATGAACACGTGCTCTTGGTTCTTCGCCGCCCTTAACGGCAAAGCCTAACTAGCGCGTTTTCCCTGTTCCAAACGGATGCTTGAAACGCTGGTAGTGACTTACCAGCTGGCCTTCTTAACGCCGGGAAGCTCGCCCTTGAGTGCAAGCTCGCGGAAGCAGACACGGCACAGGCCGAACTTGCGGTACACAGAGTGCGGACGGCCGCAGCGCTGGCAGCGCGTGTACTCACGAGTAGAGAACTTCTGCTTGCGATTGCACTTGACGATCATCGATGTCTTAGCCACTTATATCCTCCTCACATAGAGTATTGTTCGCCCCAAGCGCCGCCCCCTTCTGGGAACGGCGCTCATAGGGCAGGTGAACCTATTTCTTGAACGGGAAACCGAAGGCGTCCAGAAGGGCCTTGGCCTCCTCATCGGTGTTGGCGGTGGTCACGAAAGTGATGTCCATACCACGCTGGTGATCGACGGAGTCGAAGTCGATCTCGGGGAAGATGAGCTGCTCGGTGACGCCCATGGAGAAGTTACCACGGCCGTCGAAGCTCTTGGCGGAGATGCCGCGGAAGTCGCGGATACGGGGGATCGCGACGGAGGTCAGACGATCGAAGAACTCCCACATACGGTCGCCACGCAGGGTAACCTTGCAGCCGATCGGCATACCAGCGCGCAGGCGGAAGGTAGCGATGGACTTGCGGGCACGGGTGATCATCGGCTGCTGGCCGGTGATGGCGCGCAGGTCGCGCACGGCACCGTCGATGGCCTTGGAATCGGTAGCGGCCTCGCCGACACCCATGTTCACGACGATCTTCTCAAACTTGGGGATCATCATGACGTTCTCGTACTGGAACTTGTCCTGAAGCTGCTGCTTGACCTCGTTGTTGTACTTGGTCTTCAGACGCGGCACATACTTCTCTTCTGCCATTGTTCACTCCTTCTTGGGGTTTTAAGCACGGGGCGTGGCCACGATGGGTTGTCCTCGTGCCTCCTGGCTGCATCCGCGCCGCTCATGGCATTTCGCGGTTTGGACTCGACGCAGCAGGAGCCGACAAAACAATCGGTACTATACGCGCATCGGGAGCGTATTTCCAGAAAAACCTCGTCTGCCTGCACAACTCCACAACTCCCCCGCACAAATGGGTCCCAAAAAGCAGTTGCAGTGAAATAGGGACTGTTTGGCTGCTTAACAGGCTTAAACAGTCCCTATTCCACCGCAACTCATATATGGGGCGTTATTTTTGGTGCGGGAGGACCAGGTTGAGGATCACAGCAACGAGCGCAGCGACGGCAATGGAGGATCCGCCAAAGACGGTGCCGACCCAGGCGGGGAATCCAGCGCCGGCAAGCGCGCCGGCCGTGCGCTCAATGCCCGTGCCAAAGGCGATGGAGAGACCCATGAGCGTGGTATCGCGCTGAGGCAGGCCGTGGCGGGCAAACATGACCACACCGTTCATGCCGATGGTCGCGAACACGCCGATCGTGGCGCCGCCGATTACCGGCTGCGGAATGGACGTGAGCACTGCCGCGCACTTGGGCAGCAGGCCCGCGATGAGCAAGATGGCGGCGGCAAGCGTAAAGACCATGCGGTTGACGACCTTGTTCTCGGCGATAATGCCCACATTCTGGCCAAAGGTTGCCGTGGGGACGCCGCCCAAAAAGCCCGACAGCATACCGACCAGGCCGTTGGCGATCAGACCGCCCGAGATCTGGCTATCGGTCGCAGGGGTATCGAGCGCGGCGGACGACACGGCGGCAAACTCGCCCATAACCTGCACGGCGTTGACAATGGCGACAACGCCCACAACGGCGCACGCGGCAGGGTCGAACACCAGACGATGGGCACCCAGGGTCGGCGGAGCAAACCAGCTGGCGGTCGCGATAGCCGAGAAATCGACCATGCCCAGCACCGTCGCCAAAACAAAGCCCGCGCAGATACCGGCCAGGATGCTGCCCAGCCTAAGCGCGCCCTTGCCGTAGTTACCGACCATAAAGGTGACGACAAACGTCACGAGCGCGACGGCCCAGTTGGTGACACTGCCAAAATCGGCAGCGCCCTCCCCGCCCGCCATGGAGGCAACTGCCACTGGGCATAACGACAGGCCAATGACAAAGATGACGGTGTCAAGCACCGGGGCCGGGAACAGAAAGCTCACGCGCCTGAACAGTAGGCCGAAGAGCACGACGAGTGCGCCGCCGATTACCTGGGCGCCCAGCACGGCCTCAAAGCCGAGCTCAAGACCGACCGCCTTGAGCGCCGGCACGAAGGTGAAGCTCGCGCCCATCACGATGGGCAGGCCCGAACCGACGACACCTTTTATGGGGAACTGTTGAAGAAAAATGTCGAGCGCCGAGAGGACGAGCGACGCCTGGATGACAGCGGCTTCCTCTTGAGGGGTAAAGCCACAGACCGACGCGATAATGATGGCGGGCGTGACGATACCCGCGAATGCCGCCAGCACATGCTGCAGCGCATGGGGTAATACCTGCACAAACGAAACTTTTCCCGTACGCTCGAACAGGGCATCCCCTGCTGCCGACTCTGCCATTTGCGCCTCCCATACCCTAAGCAGCGGCCCCATGCCGCTCAACGGTCGGACATTATAGGGCATATGACACAGGTAGCATTTTGACCCGCAATCCTGCATCCCCCGGGGTCAAACAGCAGTTGCGGTGAAATAGTTCCTGACTGACCGCCCGTCAGGCTTATTTAGGAACTATTTCACCGCAACTCATATATGGGGATGCGATTAGCGCTTGCGGGGAACGAGTTTGGTGCGCCGCAGGTGGATCATCTCGGCGGCAATGGAGATAGCGATCTCCTCGGGGTCCTCCGCCTCGATGGCGACTCCGATCGGCAGGTGCAGCTCGTCAATTTGCTCCTGCGTAAAGCCCTCCTGCTCCAAGCGGGCGCGCACAAATGCCGTCTTGCGGCGCGAACCCAAGCAGCCCAGATAGGCGGGTTTGGCGCGCATGGCCTGAATCACCACGTCGATATCGGACTTGTGACCCGCCGTGGCGACGACCACCAGGTCGCGCGGGCCGATGGGGCACTGCTTGCTCAGGTTCTTGTAGTCGACCAGACGACGGTCGTAGACACCGGGCACCCATTCGGGGGTCAGCGTGCCGGGGCGGTCGTCGCAAGCCACGACGGCAAAACCCGCCGCCGTGAGCACGCGCGCCGTCGCGGCGCCCACGTGTCCGCAGCCAAAGATGTAGGTCAGGCCCTCGGGGCAGAGCGTCTCGATGTGTGCCGGGGGAATCTCGGAGGCGGCGTTGGTGTAGGTGACCTTACTCCCCTCCTCCACCAGCGAAAGCCCGGGGCAGCCCGCAATGGTGCGGCGCGATGCCTCGCCATGGTACTCGGCCGCATCGCCCTCGAGCGCGCTCGCGACAAACGGCCCAAAGTCGATGACGAAGTCGCCGATGCGCCGATAGGCCAAGACGTCGGCAATTTCCTGGAACAACGGTGCCTGGGTCGCATCCAGATGCAGGTAGCACAGGCAGATGGCCCCGCCGCAGATCATGCCGGTATCGGAGTTCTCGCCGCCCATGGTATAGCGGACCAGACGCGATTGCCCTGCGGCCAGCAGCTCACGCGCCTCGTTCAGCGCAAAGAGCTCGATCTTGCCGCCGCCGATGGTACCTGCTTGGCTGCCATCGGCAAAGACAGCCATCCAGGCGCCCACGCCGCGCGGCGATGACCCTGCCGTTCCGGCCACGACCACGAGCTCGCACGTCTCGCCAGCACGCAGGGCGGCAAGCGCCGCATTCACAACATCGAGCTTTTCCATTGCCGCCTTCTATCCTTTAAAGACATCGGTGAGCATAGCGAGTGCCTCGAGCACGCCGCCGCCGACCGACGTCGCCTTGTCCGAAATATAGTTGATATAGCCGGCGTCGCCGCGGGGGTCGACGTCGGCGCATTTAAAGCCCTCAGTCACCTGCACGCCGTTCGCCAAAAGGCCGCGCAGGCAGCCATCGATCTGCGTGCGCATGGGCGTATCGCCCGCGTAGCCAATCACGTCTCCGGCGCTCACGATATCGCCGATCGCATGGTCGGACCGAAACACGCCGGCGGCGGGGCTGTGGATAACACGCTCTTTGCCATAGCCGGCGATAATGCCCGGCACGCCCGTGTTGGGCTGGGGCGAGCCTTGGGTAATGACACGGCCCAGGAAATGCCCGCGCATGGTTTCGACCACGGCGTCGCAGTCAACCGGCGCGGCAAAGCCCGGCCCCACGGCGATAACGGCAGGCGCCATGTCGCGCGTGGTGCCCAAGTTACGCTTGGCCAGAATCGCGTCGACCACAGCCGCGGGCTTCAGTTCGTCGAGCATCTTGGCCTGGGGGTCCACCACAACGGCAACATCCCCCGTTTGGATAATCTCGAGCGCCTCAGCCGGCGCCTGCGCCAAGCGGGCGCGAATGCCCTCGACCTCGACCTCGCCCAAGCGAATGGCCTCGCAAAAACTGATTGTGCGACGGATGCACGTGGGGACCGCGATATCGGCCATGACGACCGACACGCCGGCGCGCACCAAGCGAGCGGCGACGCCCGTGGCGATATCGCCGGCGCCGCGAACATAAACGAGCATTCCCGGGGCACCTCCCTGTGCTACGGTTTGAACAGAGCAAAAGCGGTTCGACCGCTACTCTGATGATTATTTATTATCACAGTATTATACGGCGGTGAACAGATGGAAACGGTTAGCGGCAATCTTGCCTCGGCGCTCAGGATTGAGCCGGGCATTACCGCGATTATCGGCAGCGGCGGCAAGTCGACCTTGCTAAAGACGCTCGGCCTTGAGCTTATGCGCGCTGGCGGCCGCGTGCTCCTCTGCACCACCACGCGCATGTTCCCCGTCGCCGGCGTGCCGTGGGACGGGTCGAGCCGTCGCCTGGACGCCGCGCCCTGGAAGCCGGGTGCCTCACACGCCCCAGGCTGCACCTGCGAGGCCTGCGCGGGGCTTGTGCGGGGAAGCATCTGCCAGGCGGGTGTTTTGGACCCGGAGACGGGCAAGCTCTCCTCCCCTGCCGAGCCGCTCGACCAGCTGGCGCAGCGCTTTGACTACGTCCTGGCCGAGGCGGACGGCAGCAAGCGGCTCCCGCTCAAGGCCCACGCCCCGTGGGAGCCGGTCGTTCCCGCAGGCACGGCCAACGTTATCTGGGTCGTGGGCGCCTCGGGGCTGGGCAAGCCCGTCGCCGAGGTTGTCCACCGCCCCGAGCTCTTCTGCGAGCGCTGCGGCTGCAAGCCCACCGACATTGCCACCCCCGAGCGCGTCGCCCAAGCGCTCAACGCCGAGCTGCGGGCGCTGGACCTCAACACCGCCCGCATCATGCTCAACCAAGTCGACACGCTCAGCGACCCCACGATGGCCGACTGCTTCGAGGCCGCCCTCGGCCGCCTCATCGTCGCCAGCAGCCTCAAATAGCCGGCGCTGCCCCACCAGACATATAAGTTGCGGTGGAATAGTTCCTGAAACGGCCTATTTGGCGGCTAAACAGGAACTATTTCACCGCAACTGCGAAGGGAATCCGGCGCCCTTTCTGTTAGCGGGGGACGTAGCGGCCGGGTTGGGCTCCGGTGGGCTCGCCGTCGCGTGCAGCCAGCACGCCGTTCACAAACACAGCCTTGGCGCGGCCATGCGCCTCAAAACCCTCGAGCGGCGTGTAGTCCACAGCCTGATGCTGTGTCGCGGCACTAATTGTCCAACGCGCCTTGGGATCCCACACGCACACGTCGGCATCGGAGCCCTCGGCAAGACAGCCCTTGCGCGGATACATGCCAAAGACGCGCGCCGGGTTCTCGCTCATCAAGCGGCACAGATCCTCAGGACCCAGCTGTCCCTCAAAGCTCGTAGCGATCGCAACGGGGCGATGCTCCACACCGGGCCCGCCGTTGGGAATCGCGCGGAAGTCGTCGCGTCCGCGGTCCTTTTGCCCGTGCAGGTTAAAGCTGCAGTGGTCGGTCGCAATCGTATCGATCTCGCCGGACACAAGCGCCTCGCGCAGAGCCGCACGGTCGCCAGCATGGCGCAGCGGCGGACTCATCACATACTTGGCACCCGCAAAGCCGTCCTCTCCCTGCTCCAGATAGCAGGTGTCGTCGAGCATCAGATACTGAGGGCAGGTCTCGACATAGATGTTCTTCTGCCCGCGCGCCTTGGCAGCGCGAATGGCCTCGAGCCCCAGCCTGGTCGAAAGGTGCACCACGTTGACCGGAGCATCCCCGGCCAAGTGAGCCAGATACAGCAGCCGGCTCACTGCCTCGGCCTCGCACACATCCGGACGGCTGAGCGCATGGCCCTCGGGCCCGTGGATACCCTGCTTAAACACGCGCTTCTGCAGTTCATTCACCAGCGTACCGTTCTCGCAATGCACGCACAGGATACCGCCCAGGCGCTTGAGCTCCTCGAGCACCTCGAGCGTCTCGGCATCGTCCAGGCGCAGATGATCGTAGGCAAAGTAGGTCTTGAATGACGATACGCCCGCCTCGCGCATGGCCGAAAGATCGGCGCGGTTGCGCTCGTTCCACTCGGCGAGTGCCATATGAAAGGCGTAGTTGGCCGTGCAGGTTCCGTCGGCGCGGCGATGCCACTCGGCCAAGGCATCGGGCATGGTCACGCCGCGATCGGCCGTGGCGTAGTCCACAATGGTCGTCGTACCGCCGCAGGCAGCCGCACGCGTACCGGTCTCAAAGCTATCGGCCGTCCAATCCATGCCGGTCCAGCACTGCATGTGCGTGTGGGCATCGATAAAGCCGGGGAACACCCAGCAGCCCGCGGCATCCTGGACGGTATCGCCCTCGGCCGGCTCAATCGCCGCGGCGATCCGCACGATCTTATCGCCATCCATGGCAAGATCGGCGCGGCGAAGCCCCTGGGGCGTCACGAGCGCGCCGTTTTTGATGATGA
>USFU01000063.1 GCA_900554135.1 uncultured Collinsella sp.
GTGACATGCATGGGCACGCGCACGATGCCGTAGCGCTCGCAGAGCTCCGGCGTCACATCCGACCCAGACTCAACCACGATTACGTACTTGCCCATTCTTATCACGACCCATCTCGACATTGGCTTTTCAATACATGGCACGCGCCGCCGCACTGTTGCACAACGGCCGCAAAGCGCCAAAGAGACGCCGCCCCTTGCACACAACAAAGGACAGCGTCTCCCTGGAAAACTCCGTGCTTATTTAGGATTCTACACGGTTTGCAACAATGTGTTACTTACTCCGCAAACGGTAGCTATACGCGATAAACGGTAGTTCGCTGCGGCAACTGCGACACATTCCGCCCAGCAAGTCCAATCGTGTTCCACGCACGGTTAATGCGCGAGACGGTAGAAATCCATCGACGCCGCACCCTCGGCATGCAACCCCATCGCCGAAACCGCCGGCGAATAGGTACGGCTCGTAAGTGCTGCCTCGCCGCCGTTGGCAAAAATCTCGACCATCGTAGTGTCCGAAAGCACGCGCAGGTCGCGAAGCTCGCTGAGCTCAATCGACCTCCGGTCTCGCCCATAGCCTTCATTACCCATATCGAGGGTAAGCATCCCCTCCGCATAACGCACAAAGACACCCTTGCGGATTTCGAGCTCGATCATCTTGGCGCCCTCACAGGAAACCACGACATCAAACAGGCGTCCCGGCTCCTCGACGGTCTCTTCGCCTACAGCACGAACGCAGCCACCGCGCATCCTCTCAATCTCGTGCGCCGGCTGCTGGCAGAGCTTACCATCGCGCATGCTCAGCTCTCGCGGCACCGTCAACGCGCACTGCCACCCGCGCGCCACCGTCGGGTTTTCTGCCGTCGCATCGGGGCAACCCGACCATCCGATCATCAAACGCCGGCCTGCAGCATCCTCAAAGGACTGCGGAGCATAGAAATCAAAACCGGCATCGACCATCGGGGGCATGCCCTGCCCGACGATTTTAAAGCTCGGCGCCTCCCAATCGGCCTCGATAGGGAACCACACGCACTGATGCGGATTGCGGTAACGCCAACCATCGGCAGGCACACCCTGCGGACAGCAAACGAGAATAAGCTCGCCATCGAGCTCAAACAGATCGGGGCACTCCCACATAAAGCCAAAGTTCTCGTCCAGCTCAATGCGCGTCGCATAGCTCCAGACCCCTAAATCACGCGAAGTATAGACAAGCACGCAGCCACGGTCGTCTTTCGTACGAGCGCCCAGAACCATGTAGTAGATACCATCGTGCTCAAGGATCTTGGGGTCGCGCACGTGCGTACCGATATCGTCGGGGTAATCGACTGGTCCAACAGCCATGCGCTTCTCGCCCAATTCGTCGGGATTCTCGGCAACCATATGAATCTGGTTTTGCTCACGGCCCGTCAACACGTAGTCGTAATCATCGCGGTCAAAATGCTTGACGTTGCCGGTATAGAAGTAGTGAATCTTGCCATCACGTACAAAGGCAGAACCAGAATACGCTCCGCTCGAATCCAAATCGGAATCGGGGAACAGCACGGGGCCGTGATTCTCGTACGTCACAAAATCCTTTGTCGTCAGATGGTTCCAAAGCACTGGACCGCCATGCGCAGCATCGAACGGATCGTATTGATGATAGATGTGATACGTATCACCAATCTGAACCAAACCGTTGGGGTCGTTGAGCCAGCCAAGCTCAGGCTCCACATGGAACAGAAGCCTATCGGGGTCGGACGCGATGCGAGCCGCCGTCTCATCCTGTCCGGCACGCCACTGCTCATAGTCCGCGCGTGTCACCTTGTTTTTTTGATTTAACATCGCCGTTGACTTTCTCGTCTATGGGGAAGGACGCTCGACTCACACGAGTCGAACGCCCTTCCTCAAATGGACTTATCCGCACATTGCACTGAATGGCTCAACTAGAAGCTGACATCGAAGCCAGCGCCAGCGCCCTCTTCATCGGTGGTCGGCACGCCCTTTGCCTTGTTGTAGGCAAAGATCAAGACGATCGGCACGATAAAGGCGATGAGATTGCCAGCCACATACCACACGAGGGTCTCGGGCGTGACGATGAGCAGGCCAAGCACGCCGGTCAGACCCTGACCGATAGCGCGCACCTCAAAGAGCTTGACGAAGGCACCGCCGCAGCCTGCACCGATGCATGCGCAGATGAACGGAATGATCGAATAGCGCATGTTTGCAGCAAAGATAGCGGGCTCGGAGATTCCGACCAGCGTCGGGATAAAGGACGACATGCAGATGTTGCGCTCTTTGGAGTGCTTCTTGTGAATGAGGTACATACCGATGGCGCCGCCGCCCTGGGCGATGATGGAAACCGACCAGATGGCCTGGATGTAGTTGAAGCCAGTCGTGGCAACAAGGTTTGCCTCGATACCCTGGATGAACTGATGCGTACCGGTAACGACGAGCGGCTGCAGGAACGCGGCGAAGACAAAGGCACCAAAGACGCCCATCCTGTTGTACAGGATATCGATTACGCCGGCGAGGACGTCGCCGATCAGGTTGCCGAGCGGGCCGAACACGGTGAACAGAGCGACGTTAGCAAGAATCAGGGTAACGGTCGGGACAAAGACGAACGAAACGACCTCGGGGATGTACTTCTGGGCAATCTTTTCGACCTTGGCCATAAACCAGGCGGTCAGGATTGCGGGGAACACGCCGCCCTGGAAAGCAACCATGGGAATGGAGAGCGGACCGAAGTTCCAGTACTCAGCACCCGTCGGGTCCATAACGAACGTGTTGCGGTTCATAAGGCTCGGGTGAACCATGACGATACCGACGAGGATGCCCAGGATCGGGTTACCGCCAAAACGCTTGACCGCGCTGTACATAACCAGGACAGGCAGGTAGTCGAACGTGGTGGCGATAATGGCAAAGAAGCTTGCGAGGTTCTTGAGGAACTCGCTGTGATCGGCGAGGCTGCCTTCCATGCCAAAGAGGCCGTTGGCAACGATCAGCGACTTAAGGCCGATGATGATTGCAGCGCCGACGAAGGCGGGAATGATGGGGATAAAGATGTCCGAGAATACCTTGAGGACCGAGAAGAACTTGCCCTTCTTGTCCGCCTCGGCGCCCTTGACCTCGGAAGCACTGATCTCCTTAACGCCCGTCAGAGCCATAAACTCATCGTAAACCTTGTTGACGGTACCGGTACCGAAGATGATCATGAGCTGGCCGCTGTTGTACAGCACGCCCTTGACGCCATCGATGTTCTCGAGCTCGGCCTTGTTGTATTTGCTCGTATCCTTGAGCACCAGACGCAGACGGGTCACGCAATGCGTGGCGCCCTCGATGTTCTCCAGTCCGCCGACGTTGTCGACGACTTGCTGGGACACTGCCTTGTAGTCCATGTTCCTCTCCATTCCTTTTCTAAATCATAAAACGGTTCGTTGCCGCTACAGAGACGCGATCGTTGCGTTTGCGCACTTGAGCGCACCGTCGGTGACGGTAAGCGCCACACCCTGGCCCTGCTTGTTGCAGAAGCGAGCGTTGAGCGCAACATCATCGACAAAGATGGTCGCGATGTCGTCGTCGACGACCAGACGCACATGGTGAGTGCCCTCGCCCTTAAAGAACAACGGACGCTCGAGGCCCATGTTGTTGACCTGGAACCACGGGTACTGGGGAGCCGGCGTGAACTCGAGCTTGCCCTCGCGCAGGTTGGCGCGGAACTCATAGGCAAGACCGGTCTCGGCGTCCTCGGCGAACTTGACCGAGAAGCCGGCAGCGTTACCGCCGAGCTCAATGTCGGCATCGAGCAAGTAGGTGGAGCCGGCATCTGCGGCGAGCACCTGCTCGACCTTGCCCGACTCGCAGGAAAGCTCAAAGGTCTCGACTGCCTTAGCCTCGCCAAAGGCGCCAAGCATGCTGTCGGGGAGCTTGGTGCCGAGCGTTCCGTCGGCACGCTGAACGATCTCGAGGGGCATAAAAGTGCCACCCCACAGGTAAGAGCTGGGGTCGCCGCCCTCGTCGCGCGTCGGGACCCAACCAAAGAGAACGCGGCGCTCGCCATCGAATGCGGTGCGAGCGGCGTAGTACGCGCGGCCGTCGAAGGAGTCGTCAGCGGGGGTAATCCAAGGACCGTTGATGGACTTGGACATGCGGTAACGGGTCTTGTTGCCGTCGCTGTACTCGGAAAAGACGAGGTACCACCAGTCGCCCATCTTAAAGAGATCAGGCATCTCAAACATGGTGTACAGGCCCGGGTTCCACCAGTCGCCCTGGAACTCCCAGTTGGTCAGATCCTTGGAGGTGAACTTGACCAGGCGGCCGGTCATCAGACGCTTGTCCTCGCCCACACGCGTGCCGAGGATGAGCATGTACTCTTCGTTCTCCTCATCCCAAAGCACAAAGGGATCGCGCCAGTTGCGGTCATCGTAACCCTCCTGGGGCGGAAGCAGCGTCTCGGCGATGTTCTTCTCCCACTTGACGGCGTCGTCGCTCGTCGCGTGAAGAAGAACCTGCTTCATCAAACGTGCGCGGACCTTATCGCGATTGCAACCAGTGTAGAGCGCATGGTACTTGTCGCCCACCTTAAACACCGTGCCGGCATAAATGTACTGGTCGACTTCCTCGTCGCCGCCGCGCTCAAGGCTCTCGCCAAAGTCCTTGTAGTTGACGAAATCCTTGGTCGTAGCGAGTGCCCAGCCAAACGGCTCTCCGAAAGGTTCGGGGTTACGCGTGTCACGCTGATGATAGAGATAGAACGTGCCGTCCTCGCCGTACGGCATGATGTCGCCTACCCAAATTCCCTCAGGCTGGTAATACACCTTGTGCATCCGAGACTTCCTTTCCACGACATACTAACTCGGTACAATGGCAAGATATGTCAATCGTTTTCATATGTCAAACGTTTTCACACCAATACGTCTTTTCGCAGTTCCAGTCGTCGGCAAACGGTTGACATATGCCGGTGAACGGTCATCAGAGGCGTTTGAGGAATTCTTTTGGCACGGGATGAACTACGCGGTTTTGCCCTCAATGAGTTCAACGGGGAGCTTGATATTCGATTCGGGATTATCGCCGTTAATCAGAGCGATGATGGATTGCGCCGCGAGCTCTCCGATGCGATCGATATCTTGACGTACGGTTGTTAAGTCAGGCATAAACGTCATAGTTCGGCGGGCACCATCCGCGCCCACGACCTTAATATCGTCTGGAGCGCTCAAGCCGCGCTGCTTCATCACGTTGAGACAGATGGCCGCCATCGTATCGTCTCCCGCAAAGATGCCGTCAATATCGGGGTTCTCATCGAGGATCTTCGCAACGACCGCGCCCTTTTCGTCGTCGGGCTTAACGAACTCAACCTCACGGACAAGCGCGGACAAACCGGCCTGCTCAACAACATCGAGGTAGGCATCGGTACGCTTATTGGCAGGCATGCGCATGCGGCTATTGCTGCGCAGGCACAGGATACGCCTGCAGCCGTCATCAATCAGACGGCGCGTGGCGAGCTCGCCGATGCCATAGCTGTCACTTGCAATCTGGACAGAGCCCTCGCCGAGATCGCAGTCGATGCCAACCAGGCTCAAGCCCATCTCGGCATATGCCTCGGCACCGATATTGAGGGAGTTGACGATGACACCGTCGACCATATTGCGGCGGAGCATGTCAATATAGGAACGCTCAAGATCGGGTCGATTGGCGCTGTTGCACAGCAACATCTTAAAGCCGTTTTCCGCTAACGTGCGCTCGACCGCCTGCACAACCTGAGCATGGAACGGGCTGCTCACAAAGGGAACGATCATACCGATAAGATTCAGGCGACCGTTGAGCATGGCACGGGCGATATCGTTGGGCGTATAGTTGATGCGCTCCATCGCGGCATGGACCTTATCGCGGGTCTCTTGGCTAATATAGCCGCGATTATTAAGCACGCGAGATACCGTAGTAGGCGAAACCCCCGCCACCGCTGCAACTTCCTTGATGCCAGGCTTAGCAGAATCCTTAGAACGAGCGCCCTCGCGAGCCATAGCACCCTCCCCCATCAACATGTCAAACGTTTACATACGAACAAAGCATACCCCAACAACAGCGGGAAGACGGTAACAGCACAAGTAAGTAAACGACTCATCCAAATAATTAGGAGAGTTCCGCCTAAAGGGTGACTACACAGGACCCCCGCCGGGCCGCTTTGGGTTACTTTCCAAAACATTTCCGCAGGATGCAAAGGGCTCCGCCGCGCGAAGCGCGCAGCGGAGCCCTTTGCATGTCCGAGGACGTTTTGGAAAGTAACCCAAAGCGGCCCGGCGATCCTGCGGGAGTTAAACCCCTTTAGAACTTGTCGTGGAAGGTACGCGAAATGACCTCGTCCTGCTGCTCCTTGGTGAGCGTGTGGAAGTTCACGGCATAGCCGGAAACGCGGATGGTCAGCTGCGGGTACTTCTCGGGGTGAGCCTGAGCGTCAAGCAGCGTCTCACGGTTGAAGACGTTGATGTTCAGGTGGTGGCCACCCTTCTCGGCGTAAGCGTCGAGCATGTGGACCAGGTTATCGGCCTGAGTCTCGGAAACTTCAGAAACCTTCATAATGTGTCTCCTTCGATCGATAGGCGCCGGCCGAAACCGGCGCACTAATCAGTAATCGTTATTGTTAGTATAGCACTAACAATAGTTACTCGCCCAGCTGATCAAGGTCGATATCGCCAAAGAACACCTGGTCCTCCTTGCCGAGCGCACCCGGGATGATGGAGAAGGTGTTGGAGATGCCGTCCTGAGCATCGCGGAACGGGAGCTTGGAAACCGAAGACAGCGAAGCGATGGCGCCGTGGCTATCGCGCTTGTGCATGGGGTTAGCACCCGGGGCGAACGGCTGGCCAGCCTTGCGGCCGTCAGGCGTGGAACCGGTCTTCTTGCCGTACACGACGTTGGAGGTGATGGTCAGAACCGAGGTCGTGGGCACGGAGTTGCGGTAGGTGTCGTTCATGCGGATGTACTCCATGAACTGGTGCACAACGTCGTGAGCGATCTGGTCGACGCGGTCGTCGTCGTTACCGTACTTGGGGAACTCGCCCTCGGTCTCGAAGTCGACGATGATGCCGTTCTCGTCACGGACGGGGTGGACCTTGGCGTACTTGATGGCGGACAGGGAGTCAGCCACGACGGAAAGGCCAGCGATGCCCGTAGCGAACCAACGATGCACGTGCTTGTCGTGCAGAGCCATCTGGATACGCTCGTAGCAGTACTTGTCGTGCATGTAGTGAATGATGTTGAGGGAGTTGACGTACACGCCAGCGAGCCACTTCATCATGTCGTTGTACTTGGCCACAACGTCGTCGTAATCGAGCGTATCGCCCTCGACGGCGCGGTACTTGGGGCCGACCTGCTTCTTGGAGACCTCGTCAACACCGCCGTTGAGTGCGTACAGCAGGCACTTGGCCAGGTTGGCACGGGCGCCGAAGAACTGCATCTCCTTGCCGATGCGCATGGAGGACACGCAGCAGGCGATGCCGTAGTCGTCGCCGTGGTAAACGCGCATGAGGTCGTCGTTCTCGTACTGGATCGAGGAGCTGGCGACAGAAGTCTTGGCGCAGAACTTCTTGAAGTTCTCGGGCAGACGGGTCGACCACAGAACGGTCATGTTGGGCTCGGGGCTGGTGCCCATGTTCTCGAGCGTGTGCAGGTAGCGGTAGCTCATCTTGGTAACGAGCGTACGGCCGTCAACACCCATGCCACCGATGGACTCGGTGACCCACTGCGGGTCGCCGGTGAACAGGGCCTGGTACTCGGGGGTACGGGCAAACTTGACCATGCGGAGCTTCATGATGAAGTGATCCACGAACTCCTGGATCTGCTCCTCGGTGAAGGTGCCGTTGGCAAGGTCGCGCTCAGCGTAGATGTCAATGAACGTGGAGGTACGGCCGATGGACATAGCGGCGCCGTTCTGCTCCTTGACGGCAGCGAGGTAGGCGAAGTACATCCACTGGATGGCCTCCTGCGTGTTGGTAGCAGGGTTGGAAATATCGAAACCATAGGTCTCGGCCATCATCTTGAGCTCGCCGAGGGCGCGAATCTGCTCCTGCAGCTCCTCACGATCGCGGATGTTGTCGGCGGTCATGACCGTCGGGGTGGAAGCCTTCTGGGCCTCCTTGTCCTTGATCAGGTAGTCGACACCGTACAGGGCGACACGACGGTAGTCGCCGATGATGCGGCCGCGGCCATAGCCATCGGGCAGACCGGTGATGATGTGGGCCGAACGGCAAGCACGCATCTCGGGGGTGTAGACATCGAAGACGCCGGCGTTGTGGGTCTTGCGCTCGAAGGTGTAGCGCTCGACAACGTTCTCGTCGACCTTATAGCCGTGCTGGCTGGCAGCCTGGCAAGCGATGCGGATACCGCCGTTGACGTGCAGCGCGCGCTTGAGCGGCTTGTCGGTCTGGAGGCCGACGATGGTCTCCTTCTCGCGGTGGGCGTTATCGATGTAGCCAGCGGGGTGGCTCACGATACCCGTGACGGTCTTGGTGTCCATATCGAGGACGCCGCCCTGCTCGCGCTCCTTGAGCAGCAGGTCGAGAACCTCGCCCCACAGCTCCTTGGTACGCTCGGTCGGGCCGGCGAGGAACGACTCGTCGCCCTCGTAGGGGGTGTAGTTCTTCTGGATGAAGTCTCGGACGTCAACCTCTCCCGTCCAGATGCCTTCCTTGAAGCCTTCCCATGCCTCCTGCATTGTGTAACCACGCTCCTAGTTACGTGTAATGCGGCGCTCTCTCACACCGCTGCTTATTGAATTCTTGAATTATCGGCTTGCAC
>USFU01000064.1 GCA_900554135.1 uncultured Collinsella sp.
TAGGGCAAGGAAGAGTAGGGGAGAGTTATGGCAGGCCTGTTCAACATCCTTAAGGTCACCGTCAGCGAGGACAAGATTTGCGCGCATGTGCTGGTGAACCCCGGCATGCCGCTCATGACCTCGGAGGATATCGAGGCCACGGCGCGCGTGTACTACCTGGTGCCCGCGATTGCCAAGCACCTGTGCCTGGGCGATTCGGGTCGCGAGTTCCAGGACTGCATGGGCCAGACCGAGCTTTGCCACCTGCTGGAGCACGTGACGGTCGAGCTCATGAACGAGACCGGGCTTGCCGGCAGCATCTCGTGCGGTCGCACGCGCGTGAGCGAGCATGACGAGCGTGTCTTTGAGGTTGAGCTTTCGTGTCCCGATGACGCGTTGGCCATTGGCGCGCTGTCTTCGGCCACCTTTATGATGGACTGGGCGTACCTGCACGCCGACCAGCCGGCCCCCGACGTGGAAGGTACGGTCGCTGGCCTGCGTAACCTGGTGCTGGGCATGCGTGCCGAGGCCGAGGGCAAGGACCCGCACGAGGCCGTTGCCGCCGCGAACGGCGAGGACGCGCCCGAGGATGCGCCCGAGGGCGACGCTCCCGCCGACGCCGACACTGAGCCCGTTGCCGAGGCGCCTGCCGAGCCCGAGTCTGCGGAGCCCCAAGGCGTCCCGAGCTTTGACGACGAGCCGCAGATGCCAATCGATACCGAGGGTGCGGTCGCCGAGAACCACGAGGCCCCCGCGGCCGTCTTTGGCGGTGCGGCAACGGCTCCGTCCGGCTCGGCGCACGAGGGCAACCTGCCGCTCGTCGATGGCGCCGGCGAGAACCCGGCCGCCACGGTCGCCATGCCGGCTATGCCGCAGGAGTAGACTCACTCGCTTGTCACCATCATGTACCTGCGCTTTTACCGTACGCAGATGAGCGCGACGGCAAGTGTTGCGCTGCGGGTATAATGGACAGCATTCAAACGGTGGGCATCGAGGTGCCCGCAGGAGAGGAATAATCATGGGAAAGACTTTCAGCTTTGTCTCCGGTGCGCTCTTTGGTGCTGCCGCCGGCGCTATCATCGGCGTTGCTCTGGCCCCGCGCTCGGGTGCCGAGACCCGCGCCATGGCCGCCGATATCGCCAACGACGCCTGGGACAACATGCGTGACACCTACGAGCACAGTGCCGAGGAGGCTCGTGCCGCGGTCAACGACTTTGGTCCGATGGTCGACGCCAAGACCGATGACCTGCGCGCCAAGGTCGACCTGGCCCGCGAGCGCATGGACCAGCTTCGCGAGCAGCTCAACGACGCCATCTCGGGCGGCAACGTGACGCCCGCTGCCGACGTCGTGGTTGAGAACGTCACCGAGGCCGGCACCGAGGCCACGGAGCCCTCGACCGAGGCATAATGCGCGCAGGGGATTTTGTCGGCGTCAAGGTTTATCGTAAGCCTGCCGAAGACAAGCGCACAAAAAAGGACGGCACGCCGCGCAGCCCCAAAAAGCTCGGCAAGATTCACTTTCCCGTCTTTACCCCGGGCGGCACGCGCGTGGTGGGCTTTATGGTCCGCCAGTCCGATATCGCGGGTATGATTGAGCGCCCCGACCGCTTTGTGGCACTCGATGCCATCGGCGTCTATGAGGGTGCTGTTGCGGTCGACGACGTCAAGGGCACCTACGATGCCGCCGCGGCCAAGCGCCTCGATATCAACCTGGACGATTGCATCATCTGGGTTGGCATGGACGTGCGCACGGAATCGGGCGATGTCGTGGGCTACTGCTCGGACGTTGAGTTCAAGCCGCGCTCGGGCATTGTGCAGACGTTCTATGTGACCGCCAGCGCCGCATCGAGCATGTTGGTGGGCGACACGCAGGTGCCGCCGACGATGCTGCGCGGCTACGAGAACGGCGCGATGATTGTCTCGGACGAGGTCAAGACGCTCGGGTATTCGGGCGGCGCGGCCGCTAAGGCTGCCGAGGCCAGCGTCGTGGTGGGCGATAAGGTCAAGAAAGGCGCCAAGGTGCTCGATGACAAGGGATCGGTCGCCGTGGACAAGGGCAGCCGCGCGCTGGGCAAGCAGCTCGGCAAGACGCGCGGTATGTTCAAGGCCTTTAAGGACGAATATCAAAAGGCGAGCGGGGGCTCGTCAAAAGCTAGCAAATAGCGACGTACCAAATGATGGGAGGCGAGCCGGAGACATGTTGCTCCGGCTCGCTGTGTTTATGGGGGAGGGCACATGCGCCAAAACGGATCTAACTTAAACGGGCGCTCGGGTGCGCGTCCGACGGCGCGCCGCGACTTGGGGCAGCTGCCCAGCGGTCAGCGTCGACGTCGCCGTAAGCCCGGCGCGATGTACCTCAACCATAGCCGTGGGTTTAGCGATCGCAGCGCGCGCATCGGCAACGGGCGCTCGCCGCGCCGACCGTCCCGCCTGCCCTATGCGCTCATCGCCGTGGGTTGCGCGCTCGTGCTGTTTATCGCTGCCGTCGTGGGCTACGTCAACCGCAGCGTGGACGTGGAGCTCAACGGGCAAAAGACCGCGGTGCGCGTGGGCTCTACGTTGCAGAATCTTATCGACGATCAAAGCCTGACCGAAACGTACGACGCCGGCGATCTGCTGGCAGTCGACGACAGCGTGCTCAAGCGCCATGGCGGCGAAAAGCTGTCGGTGAAGGTCGACGGCAAGCGCGTGAAGCAAGGCAAATGGGATAGTCGCGAGCTTACGGGTGGCGAGAAGGTGACGGTCAAGGACGGCCGCAACGTGTACGAAAAGCACGAGGTCCAGGCCACGACTATCGAGCCAAGGCTTAAGGTCGAGGGCACGGGTGCCATTGAGTATGTCAAAACCTGGGGCGTTCAGGGCCGCTCCGAGGTATGGGTCGGCGAGCAGTCGGGCAAGACGCAGGACCGCGGCGAGGTCGTGCCCGCCACCGACTGCGTAGTCGAGTGCGCAAGCGTAGCGCCCAAGGGCAACGAAAAGTACGTGGCCCTGACATTTGACGAGGGTCCGAGCGGCGCGACCAAGCAGATCTTGCAGGTGCTCAAGGAAAAGGGCGTCACGGCGACGTTCTTCCTTTCGGGCGATGCCGCGGAAGCCTCGCCCGCTACTGCCAAAGCGATTGTCGATGCCGGGTGCGAGATCGGCTCCAACAGCTACAGCGATGATTCGCTCAAGGGCGAGGATCGCGAGACGGTGCGCAAGCAGATCACGAAGGGCACCGAGGCGATTAAGTCGGCGACTGGCGTCGAGACGATGTTGCTGCGCGCCCCCTACGCCGCGTTTGACGAGCAAAACTGGATCGACTCGATGGACCTGGTGTCTGCCGTGGTTTCGTGGAATATCGATTCGGGCGACTGGCTGCTCAACGGCGCCGACGAGCAAGTATCGACCGTGCTCGACTCGATGACGCCGGGCAATATTGTGCTGCTTACCGATAGCGATGAGTGCGCCGAGCAGACGCTCGAGGCGCTGCCGCAGATTATCGATGGCCTTGTCGCCGACGGCTACAAGATCGTGACGCTCAGCGACCTGGTCAAGACGGACACGGCATTGAGCAAAAAGCTCACCTCGCTCACCAAGGTTTCCATGCCCAAAAACGCCGTGTTCCCCCAACTCCCCGAGGACGACGACACCACAGAGTAGTCATCGGGGACGTGCCTAAACGACTGGTCGTTTAGGACGGTCTTAATCGCTTTGTCCCACCGCGCTCATCCGGCTCTATGTCACGGATGCGTCAGCGTTTGGTATGCCTGCAATGTGCAGCGCATAAATTCGGTGCCGCAGCGCGATGCTGATGCTATAGTTACTGCGGTTAATGAGGGTCAAGAGAAAGGTTACAGGTGAAATCCAAACCTCGACCATACAGTCGATGACCCCATGCAGGTGCTTTCTGCGCGTGCACGGGGTGTGAGCGCCGAGCGGCGTGCCGCCCGCGCATGCGTATACATATCTAAAAGTCCACGGATTGCGTGCCGGCATGGTCACGCGGTCTGCAGGAATAATGATGGGGAGCACCATTGAATTATCTGAGTGAGATGCTCAAATTGCCGGTCTTGGACGTCGACGGCGAAAAGCTCGGCGTGGTTAACGATTTTGGCATTGCAACCGGCGAAGTTTTTCCACACGTGACGTCGCTCGCGTTCCGTGGTCCCGGCAAGACGCCGTTTATGATCAGCTGGCGCAAATGGGTCGACCGTATCGACGAGACGGGTGTACACCTTAAGACGTCGGCCACCGAAATCCGTTTTTCGTACTTGCAGCCGACCGAACTCTTGCTTGCCCGCGACGTGCTCAACAAGCAGATTGTCGACACGCAGGGCATGAAGGTCGTGCGCGTAAACGACATCAAGTTCTCTATGTCGGGCGAAAATCAGCTGCGCCTGCTGGGCGCCGAGGTCGGTGCTCGCGGTCTGCTACGCGCCATCAGCCCCACACTCGAGCATGTCGTCGAGGGCTTTATGAAGCATCTGGGCAAGCCGCTCAGCGAGGACATTATCGCCTGGTCTTACATGGACCTGCTCGATCGCTCGACTAAGAACATCCAGCTCTCGGTGTCGCACAAGACACTTGGCGAGCTGCATCCTGCCGACATCGCCGACATCATCGAGCAGCTCGATCCGCGCCTGCGCGCGCAGGTGTTCGCGCAGCTCGATACGGCACAGGCCGCCGAGGCCATCTCGGAGTTCGATGACGACGAGCTCATGACCGAGATGCTCGAGGGCCTGTCCGATACCGACGCATCGTCGATGCTGGCCATGATGGACCCGGACGACGCTGCCGACCTGATCGACGAGCTCGATTATGAGAAGGCCGAGAAGCTCCTGCGCCTGATGGGCGTCAAGGAGGAGAAGGCGATTCGTAATCTGCTGGGCTACGAGGACAACACCGCCGGCCGCATCATGACCTCGGAGTTTGTCTCCCTGCCCGCCACGGCGACGGTCGGCGACGCCATCGAGGCGATTCGCAAACTCGACGAGGACTTTGAGAGCGTCTATTACGTCTATACCGAGGACCCGAGCGGCATGCTGACGGGCGTGCTTTCGCTGCGCACGCTGATCGTGGCCGACCGCGACGCCACGCTGGGCCAGCTTGCCTATCGCGATCTGGTCTACGTGTCGCCCGACGAGGACCAGGAAGACGTGACGGACGAGATGACCAAGTACGACCTGGTTGCCATCCCTGTCTGCGACGAGAACCGTCATATCCTGGGTATCGTGACCTTCGATGACGCCATGGACGTTATCGCCGAGGAGCATCAGGAGGACCTGCAGATCGCCGGTGTCGGCTCGGGCGATAGCGCGTCGGACGACTCGACGAACGTGCTCAGCTGGTTCGTGCATCGTCAGTACTGGGTCGTCGTGTGGGGCATCGCCTCGTGCATTATGGCGACCGTGCTGGGGACGGCGCTGGGCTCCGCGCATCTGGTGGTGTTCCCCATGTGCGCCATGCCGCTCGTGCTGCTGGCTGCCTCGCGCATGGTGTCGTTCGTCAAGAACTACTTCCTCGAGTACGACGGTCACGACGACGAGCCCAAGCCGTACCTGGGATTCTTCTTCCAGAGCACGGGCATGGGCCTGATCCTTTCGCTCGTGACCTACCTGTGCGCGCAGCTGGTGCGCACCGCCGCGTTCCCCGATGCCACTATGTTTGAGGAGCAGCTCTTTACCGGCTGCTTTAACATTGCCGCCATCATCTGCCTGGTGGGCAACATGAGCGCCGTGATTTACCTGATGGTGCTGTTCTGGCGCGACGAGCACGACCTTAACACGTCGGGTACCGCCATGAACGTCATTGCCGTCATGATCTCGTGTGTGGCGTACTGCATCGCCGCGGTGCTGCTCACCATGTCAGTCATGGGTTAGGTGGTCGCGTGCAAAACACGAAGCAAAAGGCGAGCACCAAGCAAAAGCTGACCATTGCGGCCATCTTTGGCGCTATGGGCCCCGGTCTGTTGGCGGCGCTTTCGGGTAATGACGCCGGCGGCATCGCTACGTATTCCAGCGCCGGCGCCAGCTATGGTTACAAGATGCTCTGGATGCTTCCCGTCATGACCGTGCTGCTTATCGTGACGCAGGAGACCGCGGCGCGCTGCGGATGCGTCACGGGTAAGGGCCTGGCGTCGCTCATCCGTGAGCGCTTTGGTGTGCGCAAGAGCGTGCTGGCCATGGCGGCGCTGCTGATTGCCAACACAGCCGTGACCATTTCGGAGTTTGCGGGTATCGCGAGCGGCCTTGCCCTGTTTGGCGTGCCGGCGAGCATTTCGGTGCCGCTCGTGGCGCTGCTGGTGTGGATGCTTACCATGTCGGGCAGTTTCCAGCGCATCGAGAAGATTTTGCTGCTGGTAAGCTGCGTGTTCGTGACCTACATCGTCGCCGCGTTTATGGCCGGCCCCAACTGGGGCGAGGTCGCGGTCGACTTGGTCGTCCCCAATATTCAAAACGACCCCAGCTACGTGTCGCTCGTGGTCGCAACAATCGGTACCACCATCGCACCGTGGATGATCTTCTTGGCTCAGAACAACGTGGTCGATAAGAATGCGGGCGAGGACGACATCGTGCTACAGCGTATTGATACCGTGAGCGGTTCGATCGCTGCTGATATCATTGCGGGCTTCATTATCATCACGACCGGTACGGTGCTGTTCCCGGCGGGTATTCAGATTAGCGATGCCGCCGATGCCGCCCGCGCGCTGGAGCCCATCGCGGGCCAGTGGTCCACGGTGCTGTTTGCCTCGGGCCTGGTCGCAGCGAGCTTTTTGGCCGCCTGCGTGCTGCCGGGCGTTACGTCGAGTGCCATCTGCGAGGCTTTTGGCTGGGAGCGCGGCGCCGATCGCAGCTGGGACGAAGCCCCGGTTTACCGCGGCATCATTACGGCCATCATCGGCATTTCTGCCGTGTTGGTGCTCATGCCTGGCGTCGATTTGTTCCAGATTATGATGACCTCGCAGGTCATCAACGGCGTGCTGCTGCCTGTAGTCCTGGTATTCCAGGTGGTTATCGCGGCGGATCGCCATATTATGGGCGCCAACCGCAACGGTCGCGTATGGAACGTGCTCACTTGGGCGACAATCGGCGTGATTACGGTGCTGACGGTCGTCATGTTTGTGCTGCAAGCGATGGGCTACAGCGCTTAACGCCCACTTTTGCTTCCGAACAGGCCGCCGCCATGGGCTGCGGCCTGTTTTTCGTCTGCTATAGGGCGTTAGTTATATGGCGGTGGGCAAAAAATGCTAAATATGAGTACTGTTGCTAAGTGAATAGCATTTACATCCAAAAAGATAATGAACATAACCTATAGTATGTTCATTAAAATTGGCTCCAATATGCCTTAAACCAGTCAGGTTGGCTGCTTTAGGGGGTTGTAGGGGTCGCTCGGACGTCATTTTGGGTGGTTTTGCCTGCTACTAAAATGGTAACAGTACTCATATTTGCCCTTTTTTGCACACAGGCCTTTGAGGTCGCGACGAAAAGGGCTTGTTTTGATTGTTTGGGGCAGGCGCGAGGCGCGGAAACGATGTCTGGAGGGGCGGAGCGGCTTGGAATTCATCCGTAGAGGTCTTCATTGGCTGTGCCAGGAGTGCTTCCGGGTGCCGGTGCAAAAGGAGTGTCCCTAACTGCCGCAGGGGGCATCGGCCGTGGCCGACGCCCCCTGCGGGTGTAAGCAGATTTGGCTGCGCGTTACTTGTCGGTGCCCAGCTTGTGCGGCTTGTAGGCGAGGGCATTGACGAGTGCGTCGCCGGCGGACTTGACGGCTGCCGGCTGCGGATCGTTGACGTGGTCCTCGGGGTGCACGGGCAGGTCTTTCTTGACCGCATCGTGGATCAGGTTGAGGTACTCGGTCACGCCGGTAGTCGACAGGTGCGTGCCGTCGCCGTCGAACAGGTCGTTGCGGTTGGCGCTGTGCCCGTACCAGTCGATAACGCGTACATTCTTGTAGCGCGTGGCGGCGTTGGCGATAGCTTGGTTCGTGGACCCGACCCACGGCTGCGGGCTACGTGTGTTTACAAACACGACGATACGCTGCTCGCCGGCGTCGGCCATAATCGCGTCGACCTGGGCGTCCGTTACCAAACCGTTGGTGCCCAGGGCAAAGACCACAATCTTGCCGGCAAGGTTCTGCTGGATATAGCCCTCAAATGTCGCGCGGCCCGCATCAAACTGGCGGCCCTTTTCGGCATCGATATGGCTGTGCGGGAACACGCCGTCAAAGGAATCAACGGCGCGCAGCGACACGGAGTCGCCGATCATCAACAGGTCGTAGGAGCCATCGGGGAAGCCGTCGTTGTCCTTGTCGGTGTCGTCGGCCGCCTGCTGGTCGGTGGGCGCGGTATTTTTGGCTTCCTTGTTCAGAACCTCGGCGCCCTCGCCGCTCAGCGCAGACGTCTCGGGCACAAAGATCAGACCGCCCAGTGCAACGACCAACACGACAGCGCAGGCTGCGCAGACAGGGACGTGCGCGCGTGCCCAGTTGGCGGGCGTGGTGGTGCCATCGCGGAATTCGGCGACGGTGCGGCCGAAGGCACCCTTCCTAAACGGCGTTTCGATAAAGCGATAAGAGCATTCGGCTACGGCGACTACCACAAGTACCTGCAAGATGTACTGCCACCAGGGCGTATCGTTGATGTTGGCGACCGGGTTCATGAGCAACAGCAGCGGATAGTGCCACAGGTAGATACTGTACGAGCGCTTGCCAACCCACACGAGCGGCTCGGCGGACAGCGCGCGGGCAACCATTCCCTGGGGCTGCACGCA
>USFU01000065.1 GCA_900554135.1 uncultured Collinsella sp.
TCGGTACGATACAGTTATTGCAGTTAAAACGTACTTTTAAACGCAGGAGTTTCTTCATGGATTGCCTGAAGGTATCAAGCAAATCATCGCCCGCGTCCGTTGCCGGCGCCATTGCCGGCATGGTCAAAGATGGTGTTCCCGTCAATATTCAGTGTGTCGGCGCGGGTGCCGTCAATCAGGCCATTAAGGCTGTGGCCATTGCACGCGGATTTATGATTCCGACCGGGTTTGATATTTCCTGCGCGCCGGTGTTCTCCGACATCCTCATCAACGGGGAGTCGCGCACGGCCATCCGTCTTTCTATTTACGTTCATCAGATTAATCGAGCCGCTATGGATAACGTTGTGATGGACGACGTTAAGCCTGTGGCATAGATTGTTTACTCTTTGCCCGCGCTCTTTGATTCCGCCTATTCCACCTCGTTAGGACTTATACACATGGACCAGGGTTCCGTACGCGATATTCTTGCCGGTAAAACCTACTTCATCCGCACCTTTGGCTGCCAGATGAATCAGCACGACTCCGAGCGCGTGAGTGGCCTGCTCGACTCGTATGGCTGCCTTATGGCGCTCGATCCGGAGCATGCTGACATTGTCGTGTTCATGACGTGCTGCGTTCGAGAGGCCGCTGACACCCGTCTGTACGGTCAGTGCAACTCTTGTAAGAGCCTTCCGCCTTCACCCTCGGGCAAGCGC
The DNA here is from genome assembly GCA_900554135.1 of uncultured Collinsella sp. Next base: position 696 of record USFU01000065.1, read on the forward strand.
GTGGTCGCCGTGGGCGGCTGCATCGCGCAGCGCGACGGCGAGGGCCTGCTCACGAATGTCGATAACGTCAATGTCATCTTTGGTACGCATTCTATCGCGCATGTTGCCGAGCTCATTGCCGAGGCATTCTTGGACGGCAAGCGTCATATTCGCACCAACGAGCACGAGGACACGGATGCGATGAGCATGCCGTGGCATCGTGAGACTCAGTATCATGCCTGGGTCCCCATTATGACGGGCTGTAATAACTTCTGCACCTATTGCATCGTGCCGTATGTGCGCGGTCGCGAAAAGAGCCGTCCTTTCGAGGAGATTGTCGACGAGGTGACCGGTCTAGTACGCCAGGGCGTGCGTGAGATTACGCTGCTGGGTCAAAACGTCAACTCCTATGGTCGCGACCTGTTTGGCAAGCCGCGCTTTGCCGACCTGCTGCGCGCCGTGGGCGATACGGGTGTAGAGCGTATTTTCTTTACTTCCTCGCACCCCAAAGACCTGCTGCCCGAGACCATCGACGCTATGGCCGAGACGCCTGCCGTCATGCCGCAACTGCACCTGGCAGTTCAGTCGGGCTCGACGCGCATCCTTAAAGAGATGAACCGTCGCTATACGCGCGAGGATTATCTGGGGCTTGTCGATCGCATCCGCAATCGCATGCCCGATATCGCGCTTTCGACCGATATCATCGTGGGCTTCCCCGGCGAGACCGAGGAAGACTTTGAGCAGACGCTCTCGCTTGCCGAGACGGTCCGTTATGCTCAGGCCTATACGTTTATCTACTCCAGGCGCGCCGGTACTCCGGCCGCCGAGATTGACGATTCCACGCCGCATGAGGTGATTCTTGAGCGCTTCAACCGTCTGGTGGAGGTTATCGAGACCACAGCGCACGAGTATAACCAGGGTGAGCTCCACACCGTTGTGCCGGCGCTTATTGAGGGTACGAGCAAAAAGAATGACGCGATGCTGCTGGGCAAGAGTCCTAAGAATCAGACTGTTCATGCACCGATTCCCGAGGGCTACAGCATCGATCAGTTGATTGGCAAGATTGTCGATGTTGACGTCGACGTTGCCAAGACGTGGTATCTGTCCGGATCCGTTGTGGGCGAGCCGCGCTAATGATTTCTTCCGGGGCAGGTCTTTCCGCCGTTGCGATTGTCGGTCCGACTGCGGTTGGCAAAAGTGATGTCGCAGATCGTTTGGCGTCTCGCCTTTCGTCCGAAGTGCTGTCGTGTGACGCGATGCAAATATATAGAGGCATGGATATCGGCACTGCCAAGATGGCACCCGAGGAATGCACGGCGCCTCTACGCCTGGTCGATATTGTTGAACCGGGCGTTGCATATTCTGCAGCGTTGTATCAGGCAGACGCTCGTGTACATGTTGAGCGCTTGCTGGGCGAGGGCCGCCTACCGGTGTTTTGCGGGGGTACGGGCTTGTATCTCAAGGCGGCCCTGGATGAGATGGATTTTCCCTCGGGCGAACTTGAGGACGATCGCCGCGCGGGGTATCAGGAGCTTGCCGAGCGCATTGGCGAGGAAGCGCTACACGCGCTGCTTGCTGAGCGTGACCCCGAGTCCGCTGCGGTCATCCATCCCCATAATGTTCGTCGTGTGATTCGCGCGCTCGAAATGCACGATGACGGTGTGTCCTACGCGCAGCAAAAGTCGCAGTTTAGTGTTCCGCGCGAGCATTATCACGCTCTGTGGTTTGGATTGATGCGTAATCGCGAGGCGCTTTACGAGCGTATTAACCTACGCGTCGATCTGATGTTTGAACAGGGTCTTGTTGATGAGGTTCGCGGTCTTATGGACCAGGGGCTGAGAGATGCCCTGACTTCGATGCAAGCGATTGGCTATAAAGAGATTATCGATGCCTTGGACGGCGTGCTTTCTATGGATGAGGCTCGCGAACTCATCAAGATGCGCTCGCGTCGCTATGCCAAGCGTCAGCTTTCGTGGTTTAAACGCGATGACCGCATCGTGTGGTTCGATATGAACGAGTTTACGATCGATGAGGTTGTTGAGGATATCCTTCACCGTATCGAGGCTGCCTAATGGCTCGGTTTCCCCTCGTTCCCACGGCGCCTGAGCCCGAACGTGCCGTTCTTGTCGGAGTTGAGTGGCGCGATAACGCCTGGCCGCTCGATCGTTCGCTTGACGAGCTTGAGCGCCTGGCCCATACGGCTGGCGCCCAGTGCGTGGCGCGTTTGTCACAGCGTCTGGTTAAGCCGTATCCAAAATCGTTTATCGGCTCCGGTAAGGTTGAGGAGCTTTGCGGGCTCGTGCATCGTATGGATGTCGATGTTGTTATCTTCGATGACGATTTAACGCCCTCGCAGCAGTCGTATCTTGAGAAAGCCGTGGGCGAACCGGTTAAGATTATCGACCGCACGGCGTTGATTCTCGATATCTTTGGCCTGCACGCTCAGACCCGTGAGGGCCGCCTGCAGGTGCAGCTAGCCCAATTGCAGTATCTGTTGCCCCGCTTGCGCGGTATGTGGAGCCATCTTGCTAAAGAGCAGACACGCGGTGGCATTGGCTCGCGCTTTGGCCAGGGCGAAAGCCAGCTCGAGGTTGACCGACGTTTGATTCGCAACAAGATTGCCGCGCTTCGTCGTGAGCTTAAGCAGGTCGAACAGCGCCGCGATGTCCAGTCAAAGAGTCGTATCGAGTCGCCGGCGTTTCGCGTGGCGTTGGCTGGCTATACCAATGCCGGTAAGTCGACGTTACTTAATCGCCTGACTGGGTCTACGGTGCTTTCGCAGGACAAATTGTTTGCCACGCTCGATCCGACGACGCGCTCGTATCGCTTGCCCGGTGGTCGTGGTATGACCATTACCGATACCGTTGGCTTTATTCAAAAGCTGCCGCATGGTCTCGTTGATGCCTTTAAGTCCACGCTGTCTGAGGTCCTTGGTGCCGACCTGGTCCTTAAAGTTGTGGATGCCTCTGACGAGGACTACGAGCGCCAACTCGAGGCAGTCGATCGCGTTCTTGACGAGATCGGTGCCGGTGAGCGTTTGACGCTTACGGTGTTCAATAAAATTGACCTACTCGATAGCGTTGATCGATTGAGTTTCCGTCGTCGCTATCCCGAGGCCGTGCTGTTCTCGGCCCAAACGGGCGAGGGGCTCGACGATCTCGTCGACCGTATTGCTCGTGAGGCAGCTGCCACCGATGTGTTGCTCTCCGCTGATATCCCGTATCGCGAGGGCGCCCTCATTACGCTGGTGCATGAGCAGGGAACCCTTCTGCATGAGGAATATCTAGAGGACGGCGTTCGCATTGTGGCAAAGATGCCGGCCCGAATCGCGCCGCGTCTTGAGCGCTATCGTACGGAATAAACGAGCTCTAGCACGCCTAGAATGACAGGCTGATGGAGCAGGTAGAACGGTAAGGCATGCCGACCGAGGACTGCGAGTTCCGGGATGGGATTGGCGTATGCCCATGCTGGCGCTTCAAGGCTTGATGCTTGTGCTGCTTGGGCAGCAAAAAAGCCGGTAAGGTACATAAAGACAAACGGAATGAGCGGATAGTAGTCTCCCGAAACAAAACCCGGGCCCGGGAATCCAAGCCATGCCAGGTAGGGGAGTGGGTAGACCGCTTTTGGAATGCCCCAGGTTAGGGCAAAAAGAACAAGGCACGCTGCGATGCCCCACGAGCCCGGTATTTTTTGAAGTAACGGACGGGTGAGTGCAACCACTGCGGTGCACGCCGCCATGCAATAAATGATGCCAAAGTTTACCGAATCGTCGACTGATACCAGTGTAGTTGCAATCCATACGACCAAAGCTGCGGCCGCGTACTTGAGGGCGCGCTTAACGTTATTACGCGAGAGCGTGCACATCCAACCGGCGATAAACAAAAATACCCAGCTGATACTTGCGCGCCAGATATCCTGGAAAACCGTTTCGGTAAACCATGGCATATCCCATCCATATAGGTAGGCCAAATCGTAGCAGGCGTGAAAACCTGCCATCGACAGCATCGTAAACCCGCGGACGGTATCAAATATGGTGATGCGTTTTTGCATTACGAGAACCGGCGCATCAAACCGACAACCTTACCCAAAATAACGGGGTTCGTCGCATAGATGGGCTCCATAGTGTCGTTCTCGGGCTGCAAGCGCACGCGCCCCTGCTCCTTGTAGAACGTCTTGACAGTCGCCGAGCCATCGATCATAGCCACGACGATTTCGCCGTTCATCGCGCTCTTTTGCTCGCGAACGATAATGTAGTCACCGTTGTAGATGCCGACATTGATCATTGAGCTGCCGTGCACTTCAAGGATAAAGGAGCCCTGGTCTGTGGCGATTTCGGTCGGGATGGTAAAGGTGTCCTCGATATTTTGTTCGGCCAGAATGGGAATCCCAGCCGCGACACGACCGACGAGCGGCAGCGAGACCGTTCCGCGGGGCGCCGTGGGTTCATCGGATTTGGAAATCGAGACAGAGGATCCGTCCTCATCAAAGAGCTCTAGGGCGCGAGGCTTGGTGGCATCGCGCTTGAGCAGTCCTCGAGCCTCCAGGGCAGAGAGATGAGCATGCACCGTGCTGGGGGAGGAGAGGCCTACGGCCGATGCCATCTCGCGCACACTGGGCGGATAGCCCTTCTCCTGCTGATATTCCTTGATGAAGTCGTAAATCTGCTGCTGACGCTTGGTAATTTTGCGAGCCATCAGGGGATCCTCTCTGCCAATGTCAAACAAATGTTCGATTATTGCTTGACAGGAACAACTGTTCGAAGATAATAATAACCGAACATTCGTTCTCGCGCTAGACATTTTTGTCCGCGCGGCTTGATAAAACTGTTCTCAGCAAAACGCGCGAGAGGAGAACATGATGAACGCAACGGATATGGTCCAGGGAAACCTCGCCCTTAAGCTCGAGACGCCTGCGGCACCGGCTTTCACGGTTGTCAAAGGCGGCCGATCTGGTTTCCAAACACTGCCTGGCAAGCCCGTCCGCAGCCAGTGCGTCGCCACGACATCGGCTCCCGTTGCCCTAAAGGTCTCGACGATTGTCGCCTTGGCCGTTGCGCTCACGCTTTTCTTTGTACTTGCTACCTCGATCTTCAGCGCTCGTCACGCCGCATATGCCGAGTCGGCATCCAACGTTACCTACGAGACCGTCCGTGTTCAGTCTGGCGATTCCTTGTGGTCGCTTGCCCAGGAGCATCCGATTGAGGGTCTTTCGACACAGGAGACCTCTGATATGATCCGCAACGTCAATCACCTGGAGCATGGCTCACTCGATGCCGGTGCGCATCTTAAAGTTCCCGCACGTTCCTAAGATTTAAGTACCGTCGCATGGTACCCTTGTAATCGTTTTAGAGGAGGTACCATGCGCTGTCCCAAATGCGGCAAGGCACATACCCGCGTCGTTGATTCCCGCATGCAGGAATCTAATAACACCATCAAGCGCCGTCGCGAATGCTGCTCGTGCAATTATCGCTTTACGACATTTGAGCGTTGTGAAGACCCTATCGAGGTCATTAAGTCTGACGGAACCAAGCAACGCTTCGATCGCAATAAGCTGCTGGTCGGTTTGATGCGCGCCACGATCAAGCGTGATATCGACACTAAAAAGCTCAACGAGATCATTGACGATATTGAGGTTGAGCTTCGCTCCCGTACGCTCACGGCCGTTACGTCCCATGAGTTGGGCGATATGGTTCTTAAGCGGTTAGCCAAGATCGATAAAGTGGCCTACATCCGCTTTGCCTCGGTCTATCGTGATTTCAAAGATGTCGATGAGTTTCTGCAAGAGCTCGACAAGCTAAGGTGATTTCATGTCCAACATTACCGTTAACATTAAGCGTCTCGACCCAACCGTCGAGCTTCCTAAATACGCCCATCCCACGGATGCCGGCCTGGACCTGCGTTCCAGCGAGGATTGCATTCTGAAGCCCTTTGAGCGTCGTCTGGTCTCCACGGGCCTAGCTATTGCCCTGCCCGACGGCTACGCCGGCTTCGTCCAGCCCCGCAGCGGCCTGGCCATTAAGCAGGGCCTGTCTATAGTCAACACGCCCGGTCTCATCGATGCTCACTACCGAGGAGAGCTCAAAGTCATCCTCATCAACCTAGACCCCACGAACAACATCCAAATCAGCAAAGGCGACCGCATCGCCCAACTCGTCATCCAAGAAGTCCCCACGGTCAACCTCGTAGAAGTACAAGAACTAGACGAAACCGACCGAGGAGCCGGCGGTTTCGGTTCTAGCGGTGTTGCTTAGACGCTTCCGTCCGCTCACCCGTGGGAGGCCCCTATATATCATTCCATGCTCAAACATTCTCGCTGCGCTGCGAAACTGCGCGTGGAACGATATATAGGGGCCTCCCACGGGTGAGCTATGTTTGCATAATTGCAACTACCGTGCTTCTTCGCTAGAAGTCGAGAGCCTTAATCAATTTGTAAGCCGGTGCGACAAGGTGATTTCTCCTTTGTCGCACCGGCTTACTAGTTGGATTGAAATTTGTTTTCAAGCAGGAAGTCTCCCGTCCGGGGCTCACCCATATCGTTCCACGCGCAGTTTCGCAGCGAGCGCAGCAAAGCGAGAATGTTTGAGCATGGAATGATATGGGTGAGCCCCGGACGGGAGGGATTAGTGCGCCCCTGCGAAGCGAGAATGTTTGAGCACGGGATGATATATAGGGGCCTCCCACAGGCAAGCGGACAGTCCAATGCTAGCGGATATGCGCTGGCTTATCGCCCCAGTAGAAGCGGCAGAATGCGCGTTTTCTTTTCTGGGGTTTGCCTACGAGTTCCATGGTGGCGACAGCGATGTCTTCGGCTGCGTGGGGGCGGCGTAGAACTTCGCCGTTGATGAGCAATGCCTTGAGCGACTCCGGATGATCGTGGAGATGGCGCAACGTCACGATGAGCTCTCGTGCCGTGGTGACGTGCATGCTGGCGCCCATGCCGGTGAGCATAGTGGTGTTGGCCTTTTCCTGGCCATAGGACTTGCCCAGCAGAATCATCGGCAGATGTGCACATAGGCACTCGGTGACCGTGAGTCCGCCCGATTTGAGGATTGCCAGGTCGCAGCCGTGCATGAGGGCGGCCATGTCGTCGACATAGTCCAACACCGTGACGTTCTCGAGCTTCATGGCATTGAAGAGTGTCTTCAGCCGGGTGGCATACTCCACGTCTTTGCCGGGCAAAAAGACAAAGTGCATGTCTTCGAAGCTGCGCAGGAAGGGGAGTGTGTGGTCCATCGCCGCGCGAAAGCGGACGTAGGGTTGAGGCAAGCTGGCACCGGCCATTACCAGCACGATGGTCTTGTCGGTGGGGAGGTTGAACTTGGCTAGCTCTTCCTCGCGATCGTAATCCGTGTCGAATCCGGCGCGAATAGGAATGCCGGTGATGCGAATCTTTGTCTCGGGCACCTTGCGCGGACGTAGCGTTTCGGCCATAAATTCGTTGGCAACACAGAATAGATCGGTGTCCTTGTGGGGCCACCAGCCCTCGACTTCGTAGTCGGTCGGGACGCAGATGACCGGATAATCGATACCCGTAATTACGCGGGCGCCCACGGCAACGTTGGCTGCCGTGATGTGCGTTGCGACCACGGCTATGGGCCTGCGGTTACGTATATATTCGTTGAAGGCGGGGAACATAATTCGCGACCATGCCGTGCCGCCACCCCAGAGAAGATGTCCCGTAAGCGTATATCGCCAGGTCAGGTCATAAATGGGGCGCGTGGCTCCCGTAAAAGAAGCCGCGGTCTTATTGCCGTCGAATTTAATTCGTCCAAAATCAAGGATATCGAGCACTTCAATCTCAACATCCTCGGGGATGCCATTGGTGCCGCGGATGAGGTCGAATGCCTGCGCAATCGCATTTGCGGCGGCCTTGTGGCCCGAGCCGACCGAGGCGTG
>USFU01000066.1 GCA_900554135.1 uncultured Collinsella sp.
TTTGCCGACATTTTCGATACGGTACGTGACCCCATGAGCCGCATCATGCGCAAAGAATGTAAGAAGCGCGGAATCAAGAGCCTACATGTACTGTTTAGCTGCGAAGAATCGGTTAAGACACATCCCCGCGACCCTTCCAATATCCACGAGCGCACCGAGTTGGGCACCGCCAGTTTTATGCCGCCCATCATGGGCCAGATGATTGCCGGCGAGGTTATCCGCCAGATCAGTGGCCGCGGCACCGAGCGCGTGCGCGCCGATGGCCAGCGCCTGGACTAGCGGAGCGCGCCGAGATGGAACCCCGGTTATTTGATGCACACTGCCATCTTGATTTGATGACTTACCCGAATGCCGTTGCCGACGAAACCGCGGCTATAGGGCTGGGGGTCTTTGATTGCGGGGTCGACCCACGCGACTTCGAGGCAGCAAAAAAGCGTGCCAGCCGCTACCCAAACATTATCGCCGGCGTTGGCCTTCATCCCTGGTGGCTCGCCGACGGCCGCTGCGGTCCTGCCGAAGTCAATCTGCTTTGCGAAGTTGCCGCCCAAGAGCGCTACATCGGCGAGGTGGGACTCGACTTTTCCGCGCGCTTTGCCGGAAGTGAGCCGCTACAAATGCAGGCACTTGACCGGCTCTGCGATACTCTCGTGCAGCGTCCTCTTGCCGGGCGCGTGATATCAATTCACGCCGTTCGTTCGGCAGGAACCGTACTGGACGTCCTCGAATCGCACGGATTACTCACCCCAAACCCCGACTCCCCCGTTATCATCTTCCACTGGTTTAGCGGTACTTCGGACGAACTCGTCCGCGCACGAAACGCAGGCTGCTATTATTCCGTCAACGAACGCATGCTCGCGTCTAAACGAGGACGCGAATACACACGACAGATTCCACTCGACCGTTTACTGCTCGAGACCGATGCACCGGCGGAGGCAAACACGGAAACAAGCGCGCAGCCGCTCATCAGATCGCTCACATGGACCTCAGAACGCATCGCCTCACTCAAAAACTGTGACGAAAAGCGCATCGAATCGGCAGTTTTAACAAATGCACACTCTGTTTTTAGCCTTCGCTGACCCCTGTGGTCAAAAAACGTCAAATATGAGTACTGCTAGCGAAATGGATACATTACTTTGAGCTTTACGACCACCAGAATAATCTACGATTGTCCATTAACTAACACTTTTACAGTCATTCCTCCTGCATTTTCGCAAGTTTAAACCCCTCCAAACGCTTAAATCACGTCTGAAGGGGTCAATTATGCTGCGACTAAATTAGTCACAGTACTCATATTTGGCATTTTTTGACCACCGAGTCACAGGGAGGCGCTAATGCGGCTCCCTGAGCCCGCTCGGCTATTCGCAAATCGGCGCTCCATGGCCCCAAGAGCCTTCCATGCCGCATACGGTCGAGGCAAACCCCGCCGCAAAGTCGAGTGCGCGCTCGATGGCCTCGGCGCCATCCTCGCCACGCTTGACAGAATCGAGATAGCACATCAGGAATGAGGTCAGGAACGAGTCGCCGGCTCCCATGGTGTCCTTCATGTCCGTTACGGGCTTTGCCAGCTGGCGATAGTAGCGCTCGCCGTCATAGGCGATGCAGCCCTCGGCGCCCGCCGTTGCGGACACAAAGCGCGGCCCCAGGTTTTTAACCCAAGCGAGACGCTCGCAGATCTCATCTTCGCTCGCGGCATCCGCAGCGCTCAAAAAGGCAAAGTCCACAAACGGAGCAATCTGCTCGTAATACTCATCGGTAGAATCATCCGAGAAGTCGAACGAAACGGTAATGCCCGTTGCTTTCAGCTTGGGGAGCTCACGCTCGGTGAAGCAGTAATTGCCCGAGTGGACTACGTCAAACTGCTTCATGTATGCCAGGTCAAAGCGATCGAGCACATAGCGCGCATCACCGCGGATGCCGCCCTCGTTCGATCCGAGGAACACGCGGTCCCCATCGACCACAGTCACGCGTGCCGCACCGTTCTCGCCAATGAGCTGTTCGCACTTGGCAAGCTCCACGCCCTCGCTCTCAAGACTCGCAATGACATGCTCGGCTGCAGCATCATTTCCAAAGATGCCCATGTAGGCAGAACGCGCAGCGCCGCACTTCTTGGCATATACGGCAAAGTTCACCGCGTTGCCACCCGGATACATAGTGTGAATATGCTCATAACGGTCGACGACGTTGTCACCGAACCCGAGCGCATAAACGTTAAATGCCATGGCACCGCTCCCCTCTCGTGCGAACAAAACCATTGCAACGGCAGCCGCTCCGCCCTGGTCCTACGCGAGCTCCAGCAAATCCGGCAGCTGGTCGATAATCTTGTCGGCCGCATCCTGGCTAAAGCCAAAGCGCTCCTCGCGCTTGGCGATCACCGTCAATCCTGCTCGTTTGCCGGCAGTAATGCCATACACCGAATCCTCCACGCAGCAGCAACGGTCCGCAGGCAGTCCCAAGCGGTCTATAGCGTGCAGGTAGATATCGGGCTCGGGTTTGCTGCGCTCAAACTGCTCGCCCGAAACCAAGAACTCAAAGTAATCGCGAATGCCGCAGGTGCTTAGCACTTCCTCGATATTATTGAGGGGTGACGACGAAGCCAGCGCCACGCGGACCCCGCGGTCTTTAAGTCCCGCCAACGTCTCGACAACACCGGAATTCAGTAACTTGCTATAGTCGCAAGTAAAGGCGCTTGCCCACACCTCATAGCGGGCCTCGGCATCGGCGGACTCAAGGACGCCCGCCCCTGCGCGCTTGTACCACTCTACAAGCACCTGCTGAAAATCACGGTGCGATGAACCAACAATCGCATTAAGCTCATCACGCGTCACGGAAATCTGCAGGTAATCGATAAACTTCTCGAGTTCCTTTTGATAGTAAAACTCGGTATCGACCAAAACGCCGTCCATGTCAAAGATAACGGCGTCGAACGGAAATGCGGACACGGCACCCTCCCTAACAAAAATGCGCCCGCAAGCGGACGCCCGAACCATGCACTATCGGCGATTCTAACCCAGCAGCTTATCGAGTGCCACCGCGATGCCGTCTTCGTTGTTATCGGCGGTCACCATCTGAGCCACGGCTTTGACCTCATCGACGGCGTTACCCATGGCAACGCCCGTACCCGCCCACTCGATCATGGACTTGTCATTCTGGCCGTCGCCAAACGAGACGACCTCGCTGGCATCGATGCCCAGCTTGGGCAGAGCACCCTGTAGCGCGCGTGCCTTATCGATACCGGGCGCCGTATACTCAAAGTACCAATCGGCCGTGAACATGCCCGAAAGCGTCTCGGTAAAGGGCGCGTACATCTCCTCGTAATGCGCCTGCAGGTAGGCCGGATCGCCCGCGGTAAGCAGCTTGTCTACGGGGTAAGTATCCACGACCTCGTGAAGGCTCTCGACCTCGCGGATCTTAAGATCGCATGCATCGCGCTCGTACTTAACGATATTCTTCTGCGAACCGTCCGGCAGCGTGATCATGCAGCGGTATGAGTCCTCGACGTGCAGATCGCGACCGAGCGAGATCATGGGGATCACGTCAAAGTTGCGCAGGTGGTCGAGCAGGCGATGCAGCTCGTCGACCGGCATAGCTTGGTCAAACAGCACCTCGTCGGTCTGGGCATCGACCACATGCGCGCCATTAAAAGCCACCAGCAGGCCGTCGTGATTCTGAAGGTCGAGCTCCTGCGCCAGGGCATGAAGGCCCCATGCGGGACGGCCCGAAGCCAAAATGAGTTTAATGCCCGACTCCTGCGCCGCGAGCAGTTTCTCGCGCGTGCGCGGGCTGATCACCTTCTGGTCGTTGGTGAGCGTACCGTCGATATCCATTGCGATGGCCTTGATTGCCATATCTGCCTCCCTGTCATTGAACAACCTTGTCTGAGCCATCATACAGAACACCCGCGGCGGCGCTGTTTGCAACGGGAAAAATGTCATATTGTCCCGAACATGAACGGCGCGTGGTCGTGAAGCTTTATCGCTCAGGTCAAATACGTCTGCTAGCGACGCTCATCCGTCAGTGCGCCCTCGACGATCGCGATGCCCGCCGATGCACCCAACGCGCTGGCGCCGGCCTCGATGAATGCGCAAGCCTCTTCATAATTATGGATACCGCCCGCAGCCTTGATTGCCACGGCATCGCCGAGCACCTCGTGCATCAGCCGCACGTCCTCGAGCTTAGCACCGCCATAGCTTCTGCCGGTCGATGTCTTAAGGAATCCTGGCTTAGCCTCCAGCGCAATCTCACAGACACGGCGCTTGGCGGCATCGTCGCCGTCCAGCTTGCACATCTCGACAATCACCTTGTCAGTGATGCCATGCGCGCGACAAAAATCAGCAATGGCAGTCATCTCGCGCTCGATGGCAACAAAATCGCGGTTCTCGACCGACTCCTGATTCAAAACGTAGTCAATCTCGGTAAAGCCGCGCGCAGCGTATTCCTCAAACCTCACAAGCTTCTCCTCAAGCGTCATAGTGCCCTGGGGAAAGTCGATAGCGCCGGCAAGGATGATGTCAGAGTCCTCGAGCATGGCGCGACCCGTCTCGTACTCCTGCAGGTTCGCAAATACGCAGCGGAAGTTGTACCTTAACGCCTTCTCGACATACTGCTCAAACGTGTCCTCGGGGGCATCGATATAGTCGATGTATTTATTGATGGGTTTGGCAAACGTCATGCTGGGCCTCCTTGTTCAGGACCGACAACCAATCCGTGGGTTCACGCGAAAAACCACGTTCAATGTACGCCCGATACGCAAGGGCAGCGTCCTCATTCCGACAAGCGGTATGAAATTAGCCTTAAAAGTATATTCATGAACAGCGAATAGCGCCGCACGCGGATGCCGGCAACGAGACACTCCCCTCAATACACCCCCATGCCCATTCAGAATAACAAGGGGCCCGCATCCCAACGGATACGGGCTCCTTTCGGCCATGACCTATCTCAGCAACAAAGACTACTTGCGGTGAGCGCGGTAGAACTCGATCGCACCATCTTATCCGAGCCGGGGCACGTTCGCATAGCGTGGCGCGTGACGGTTGCAAAACCACCCCATTTGAAACAAACGCAAAAAAGTACTTGCAAAGACACGTTCCGACATATAAGTTGATAAAAGACCGCCGTTGCGGTTTTAAGTAGATCGAGCATATGAAGTTTCAGTTTTTAGCGTGTAAGAGAAAGAAGATCGGCAAAGTACAACCCCAAACGCAATGACAACTTAATGAGGTAACTGCCACATGTGAGGCACCCCGGGCATTGCTGTCTCGATTTTGAGCACGATGCCTTCCGCCTTGCATGGGCCGTCCTATCCCGCCCCTGCAGCAACTGCCTCACGGGCTCATTGAAAACCGCATAGCACCCCAACGTCAGCACATCACCCACGGCAAGCACATCACTCACGACAACCAACACATCAACAAACAGCACGAACATCAACCGATTGGAGAAGCTATGACAAACCACCACGCTGAAGACGGCGATAAGAAAAGCATTCTGGATGCCCGCATTGAGCGAGCATATGCAAACGAATATGACGCCGCCTTTGCCGCCGCGACCATCAAGAACTACGCGTCGCTACCACTCGCGACGATCTTGGCCGACCACCCTCAACTGCTGAAGCGCTGCACAAAGATCATGGGCGACCCCGACATTCGCAAGCTGACAGACCCCTATGCCCCAAAACGCGACAACGATTCGTACGTTCTTACCGTAGGCTGCCTAGCCCATATGCTTACGGCGCTCGACACGAAACTCAAGCTCGAATGGGAACCCGACGAGCGTCATGAACTCGAAAGCAAGCGGAACACCCTGCGCACTGCACTGTTCCTTCCGTTGGACGGCCTCAAGCGCTGCAACGTCGAGCTCAATACACAGGCGCGGCAAAAGCCCGGGACCACAGGGCAGAAAACTCCAAGACCCCATGCGGCCATCGTCGACCGCAACCGATATAACCGCATGACCGCGCATTTTTCTGCCGAGGGAGCAGCCATAAGGACGCTGATCGACCTGCTGTGCCTCCTGAGCATCAACGAGCTATTTGAGGGCTATCTCGCCCTTGTTCCCGCGACGGCACCCAAGTCGGTAGCAAAGATCATCGAGACCTGCAGACGCCAGTTTGAGCGCCATCGCAATGGCAGCGAGATGAACGCCAGCATCGCGCAGTACTACGCGGCTCATTACAAAAATGACGGATGTGCCCCTGTCGAGCATCAGCTGCGGCTCGCCTACACCACGCCCGCCGCAACGCTCTATCGCTTTGGAGCCCTTGGCGCTTGCGAGCCACACGAACAGGCAGCCTGCCCCACAACCGAGCTCGATCTCAGGCTCGGACGAACCCTGTAGCCCGCCAGCCCCTCCGCGGGCAACAATCCTATTCCACAACACAACCAACAGAAAGGAGTCCTCATGGACACCAATCATTCCCCCATCATCAGCCCCCTCACCATGCGTGAATCCGCCCGAGGTATCACGCTCACCAGCATTTACGATGAGATGCTCGCCCGTCGCGAGCTCTCCGTCATGGGAAACATCGAAACCCCGATGGCCCACGACCTATGCCAGCAGATCCGCCTGCTCGATGCCACCGACCCCAGCCGCCCCATCACCATATTTGTCGCCAGCGTCGGCGGAAGCGTGCGATCGGGTCTTGCGATCTATGACGCCATGCGCCTCGCATCGTGCCCCATCCGCACCGTCTGCCTGGAATTCGCCGCGTCCATGGGCGCCGTGATCTTTATGGGCGGCGACGATCGCCGTATGGCGCCCCATGCAGAGCTCATGATTCACGACCCGCTGATCCCCCAGGGGGCAGGCGGCTCGGCACTTGCGCTGCAGGAAACCAGCCGGCGTCTCATGCAGACCCGCAAGACCCTCACGCAAATCCTCTCGGACCGCAGCGGCCTCACGCCCAAGCGCATCCAGTCCCTCACTGCAAAAGACACCTACCTTTCGGCCGAGCGCGCCGTCGAGCTCGGCTTTGCCCACGAAATCCTCTCGACCACCAAGGAGGTCGCCCATGTCTAACCTCGCCAGCCGCCTCGCCGCATCTGAGTCCGCATCGTCCACCATCCTCGCCAAGGATCGAACGCTTTCCTGCGACACCCGCCAAACGGGACTCAACAACAACGCACTTGTGATCGGCCCCTCGGGAGCCGGCAAGACCCGAAACGTCCTCAAGCCCAACCTGCTGCAAATGAACGCAAGCTACATCGTGCTCGACACCAAAGGCACGCT
Organism: uncultured Collinsella sp.; assembly: GCA_900554135.1. The sequence goes on from USFU01000066.1 coordinate 7,225, forward strand.
CTGTCGCGAAGTGGGACCCGTGCTGGCAGTCCACGGTTACCGCGTGCAATGTCTCAACTTCGCCGACCTCAACACCGTCCCGGCCCTTGCGCCCGGCATCGAGCGCTGCGGCTACAACCCCCTGAGGCACATTCGCCGCAAGGCGGACGGCAGGCCCAACCAGCAGGACATTCTCTCAGTGGCAAAGGCCATCTGCCCCATCGAGGACAACAACCAGCCTTTTTGGGATCATGCGGCGGCAAACCTGCTGTCGTGTCTTATCGCCTACGTCACCGAACAGCTACCCGCCGACGAGCAGACGATCAGCTCGGTCATCAAGCTGATCGAGCACCTGCAGGACGGTGCCACGGGTCGATTGTTTGACGACCTGATCACGACCGACCCCCAAAGCTATGCCCTCTCGCTATGGCGGCGCTACGCCATTACGCAAAATGCCGAGCGCATGCACGCGAGCATCGTCGGCATCCTTGCCGAAAAGGTCATGTGTCTGGGATTCGACGGTGCGGCACAGCTCTATCGTGAGTGCCATCAGGTGGACTTCGCTTCCATGGGACACACCCCCTGCGCCCTGTTTGTAACCGTGAGCGATATCGACCGCAATCTCGATCCGCTGACCGGCCTCTTTATTACGCAGGCGTTTATGGGCCTCATTCGCGAGGCCGATAGGCAGCCCGACGGCAGCCTGCCCGTGCCCGTGCGCTTTATGCTCGATGACTTCGCAAATCTGCAGATCCCCCAGATCGACAACGTGCTCTCGATTATCCGAAGCCGCAACATCTGGGCAACGCTGCTGCTGCAGTCGACCAACCAGCTCGATGCGCTCTATGGCGAGGCACGCGCACGCTCCATCATGGGCAACTGCGACACGCATCTGGTGCTGGCGTTCCAGGATCCCGAGAGTGCCCGGGTGTTTTCCGACCGCGCCGACGCACTGCCCAGCACGCTCATGACGACGCCGATCGATCGCTCGTGGCTCTTTGTGCGCGGCCACACTCCCGAACAGGTCGAGCGCTTTAGGCTCGAAGACCATCCGCTCTACGGGGAGTTGCCCGAAGCCCAAAGCGCCCAGGTCGAATTCGACCGTTAGCGATATCGAGCACCCCATTGCACCTGCCCGCAAACAGCAAAGGGCCCGCACCCCAACGGATACGGGCCCCTTTCTGCTTAACGCTAAATCAGCGGCAAAGTCTACTTGCGATGAGCGCGATAGAACTCGATGAGCGTCTGGGTCGAAGCGTCCTGCTCGGCCTTGGCGGCGTCGTCGTGGAAGGCCGGGGTGATCTGCTTGGCAAGCTGCTTGCCCAG
>USFU01000067.1 GCA_900554135.1 uncultured Collinsella sp.
TCGTCGCGCAGGCGGCAGATGCCCTCCAGGATGGCGTTGCGGCTCTGCGGGTCGACCGCCACCGTGGGCTCGTCAAAAAAGATGAGCTCGGGCTTGTGCGCGATGCCGCAGGCGATGTTGAGGCGACGCGCCAGGCCGCCCGAGAGCTTGCCGGGGCGGAACTTGGCAAAGTCGCCCAGACCGACAAAGTCGATCGCCTCGTCCACGAGCGCACTGCGGCGCTTGCGGTCGTTGACGTAGAGACTGCAGAAATAGTCGATGTTCTCGCGCACGGTGAGTTCGTCGAACACCGCAACTTGCTGCGGGACCACGCCGATGCGACGCTTGAGGTCGTAACGCGTGGGCGTCATGGGCTCACCAAACAGCTCGATGGTTCCCTTGTCGTAGGCGAGCAGCTGCAGGATGCAGTTGATGGACGTGGTTTTGCCCGAGCCGTTGGGGCCCAGCAGGCCAAAGATCTCGCCGGGGGCGATGCTCAGGTTAAAGTGGTCGAGCGCAATAAGGTCGTCATAGCGCTTGACGAGGTTTTCGACGTGGACGATATCTGTCATGAGGCGACCCTTCCGTTGGTTGCGGCCCGGTACGATTGCATCATCGCAGGAGCCGCCGGCGCGCACCAGTGAGCTTTGTCACGAGTGCGAGGGGGCGGAGGCGAAACCCCGCTCCCGCGAGCGATCGACGCCGCTTTGCCGCACGGGAGGAATGTCACGGTTGCCCCGGGCGGCCCCTCCACCACGCGCAGCTTCGCGTACAATACCCGTATGAACAGGCTTTTCGACAAATCGATCGTGCTAGCGTGCTGCATCGCAGCCGCCGTGGGCCTTGCTGTGGACGCCCGCCTGGTCGCGGCGTTTTGCCTTGGCGTTATTGCCACTTCGCTGGCCGAGGTCGCACAGGGGGAACGCACGCACCGTGTAAGCGAGGCCGCGAGTTACGCTTACATCATCGCGGCCGTCTTCGTTCCGCCATTTGTGCCGTTTGCGCCTCTCGCCCTCTATGACATCGCACGACGCGTGCGCCGCGAGCACGTCTGGGTCGCGCTGGGCACTGGCGTCGCCTTTGTCTTTGCGCTCGTCGCGGACCTTCGCGCCGACGCGCTCACCGCCCGAACGCTCCTGCTGACCGCCATCCTTTCAGTTGCCGCCACCTTGCTATCGCTACGTACCGCCCAGTTGGAGCGCGAGCAGCAGCGCATGCGCCGTATCCGCGACGGGCTGCAGGAACGGGCCCTCGCGCTCGAGGCGCGCAACCGCGATCTTGCCGACCGCCAGGACTACGAAGTCGAGCTCGCGACGCTCGCCGAACGCGCCCGCATCGCGCGCGAGATCCACGATAACGTCGGGCACCAGCTCACGCGCGCCTCACTGCAAGCCGAAGCCTTGCGCGTGGTCCACGCCGACGAGCCCGGCGTCGCCGCCGATTTTGCCGACGTCAAACGCACGGTTGATGAGGCGCTCCAGCTTGTACGCACCAGCGTCCACGCGCTCAACGACAACGCCGTCGACCTTTCCGTGCAGCTCGAACGCATTGTTGAAGGCGCGCGCTCGGACGGCGACCCGCAGATTGAGCTTGACGTTATGACCGAACATGCGCCCGCAAACGTCGCGAACTGCTTTGCGGCGGTCCTGCGCGAGGCGCTCTCCAACACCATACGTCACGCTTGCGCCCATGCAGTCACTGTACGGTGTATGGAGCATCCGTCGTTTTACCAGCTCATCGTTACCGACGATGGCGTGGGCGGGGTCCAAGCAAGCGGCCGCGGCGCCGCGGAGGGCATGGGGCTCGCTTCCATGCGCGAGCGCATCGAGGCGCTTGGCGGCACCTTCACCGCCGGTCCGCGCGCCGGCGCCGGCGGCTGGCGCGTGTTTGCCACCGTTCCCAAACAGCAAGGAGATGAGGACCGATGAGGCTCATCGTTGTCGACGACGACCGCTTGGTGGTCGATTCGCTCAAGATAATCCTGGGCGCCCAGCCGCAAATCGAGGTGGTGGGTACCGGCGCCAATGGCGACGATGCGGTGGCGCTCTATGCCGAGCACGTACCCGATATCGCGCTGCTCGACATTCAAATGCCGGGGCGCGACGGGCTTTCGGCGGCGCGCGAAATCCTTGAGCGCGACCCTGCGGCGCGCGTGGTGTTTCTGACGACATTCTCGGATGACGAGTATATTGTGTCGGCACTCAAGCTGGGCGCCCGCGGCTACCTGATCAAAACCGATGTCGCCGCCATTCCGCCGGCGTTGGCGCAGGTCATGGATGGCAAGCGCGTGCTCGAGGGTAAGGCGATCGAGGATGTTGACTTTGACGGGATGGGCAACAAGGTAGACACGCCTCGCCGGCCTGCGGCCTTCGCCAGCCTAACCGACCGCGAGTTCGAAGTCGCCGAGCTCATCGCCCGCGGCCTCGACAACAAGGAGATCGCTGCCACCGCTTATATGGGCGAAGGCACCGTGCGCAACCACATCAGCTCGATCCTTGCCAAAATGGGCCTACGCAACCGCACGCAGATCGCCATCACCTACTTGCGAGGGTAATTTCCCAACGGCCAACCACTCCCACATAGCAAAATGGCAGCCACCGATTTAATGCCATTTCAAAACTATGCCGGTTTACTACGATAAATCGCCCACCTTCGACCACGGTAAAATGCGCGCTTGCAAAACCGCAGGTAGAACGCTTGCAATATTTAGAAAAATGCAGTCATGGTCGGGAATGTCGGATTCATCGTAGTAAATCGGCATAGTTTTGTTCGGGCGGCCCTGCACGAGCGCCTCCGCAAGTCTCGCGGGACCAAAATGATCCGTTTTCTTCCGCCCGCGGAGATCGGCTGACGGCGCCCGCCACGAAATGGGCCCATCTACTACGTTTAGTCCAGCACCCCCGACCATAACCGCGTTTCATGAAAAACCGCAGGCGTTTTACCTGCGGTTTTTATTTCGCATTATTTACCATGGTTGAGGGTAGCAGCCTAAACGTAGTAGATGGGCCCATTTCGTGGCAGACGGGTCACGAGGCAGCCCTCGCAAGGCCAAAATGGTCCGTTTTCCTCCGTCCACGGGAAATCAAAGGCTGTTACGGATATGGCGCCATTTCAAAACCATGCCGGATTACGGGGCTAAAGTCGGGGCCCTCATCCATACCTTCATTTTTTGAAAAAATGCAGGCTATCTACCTGCGGTTTTGTTTTTGCGATTTTCGGTATGGTTGGGAGTTCGCTATCCAGCCCCGTAAACCGGCATAGTTTTGTTCGTGGCGGCCCAACCGCGCGTTCGCGCGCGGGGCCGGTGGGGCAATTTTGCCCCACCGGCCCCTATTCCAGCTCTATTCCAGCTCTATACCAAAGCTATTCCGGCTTGGTTTCTACCGTGGGAGTCTTGTCCGCCGCAACCGGAGTGCGGGCGGTGTCCATAGTCAGGCAGTGCTTGGGGCAGCTCTCGATGCACTCGCCGCACACCACGCAGGCATACGGGTCGATCGACCACGTTCCGCCCTTGCGATCGACCGCGAGCGCGCCCGCCGGGCAACGCCGCGCGCACATGCCGCAGCAAATGCACACGTCCATGTCATTGACGATATGCCCGCGCAAGCGTTCGGGCGCCGTCAGCTTCTCCTGCGGATAACAAACCGTGACCGGCTGCTTGACCATAGAACCCAAGGCCGTCTTGGCAAATGTCAGTAAACTCATGCCGCGCCTACCTTTCCGTGCAGCTAATGCAGGGGTCGATGGTCAGGATAATCATGGGCACGTTGGCAAGGAGCACGCCCTGCAGCGCATGTGTCAGACCCGCCAGGTTTTGCGACGTCGGCGTGCGTACGCGGAAACGGTCCAGGTTCTTGGTGCCGTTGCCGCGCACATAGTAGTACGCCTCGCCGCGCGGCTGCTCAATCACAACCTCGCCGCGCGCGCCGTCGGCCGGCGTAAGCTTGGTGCACCCGCCGATACCGTCGTGCGGAATCTTGCCCACAAGCTCCTTAATGATGTCCATGGCCTGCGTGACCTCGGCGCAACGCACCTGGCAGCGGGCATAGCAGTCGCCGTCGGTCGCCACGATGGGCTCAAACGCGGCCAGATCCGCATAGGCACCGTCGCCAAACATGCGCACGTCGTAGTCCACGCCCGAGGCGCGGCCGAACGGGCCGACCATCGAAAGCTCCAGCGCGTCTTTCTTGCTGATCACGCCCACGCCGTGCAGGCGCTCGCCGCAGCTATTGTCGTCCAAAAACGTATGCACCAGGGCCTCGTAGTCGGGACGCATGGCGTCGAGCGTCTGGACAATACCCGCCAGCTCGGAGTCCTCAATGTCGTGCTTAAGGCCGCCGATCTCGTTAATCGAAAGGATCACGCGGCCGCCGCAGGTGCTCTCGAAGATCTTGAGAATCTGCTCGCGCAGGGTCCACGAACGATAGAACAGCGCCTCGAAGCCAAAAGCATCGGCGAGCAGGCCCAGCCACAGCAGGTGCGAGTGAATGCGCGAAAGCTCGTGCAAAATGGTGCGGATGTACTGCACGCGGCCGGGCACCTCGATGTCGAGCATGCGCTCGCAGGCGCTGGCATAGCCGCAGCTGTGGCCCACGGCGCAGATGCCGCAGATGCGCTCGGCGATGTAGCCAAACTGATGCATGTCGCGCTTTTCGGTGAGTTTCTCGAGCCCGCGGTGCACAAAGCCGATCTGCGGAATTGCCTCGATGACGCGGTCGTCATCGATCACCAGGTCCAGATGAAGCGGCTCGGGCAGCACCGGGTGCTGCGGGCCAAACGGAATAACGGAGCGATGTGCCATGGACCTTACGCCTCCTTTTTCTGCTTGTCGCGGGCAGCCTTGGCGGCAAGCGCCGCGCGGACCTTGGCCGCTTTCTCGGGATCCATGGCAGCGAGCTTTGCCTCCATCTCGGCAGCCTTGAGCGCGGCCTTCGCAACAGCCTCGTCATGCTGAGCATCGGAGCCGGCAGCCGCAGCGGGCTGAGCGACGGCAGCGCCCGCAGCATCGCCGGCACCTGCGGCGCCCTCCCCCGCAGTGGCCGTGGCAGCGGCAGCCTTTTCGGCCGCAGCCTTGCGCGCCTTGGCCTCTGCAACCGCGCGGACCTTCATGGCTTTCTCGCGCGCGGCCTTCACCTCGGGCGTGATAACGCTCATGGGCTCGGCCGTTGAGACCTGGTAGAAAAAGCCCTTAAAGTCAATCTGCATGTCGGTGATGGCAAGACCAAACAGGTCATGCGCCTCGTTCTCAAACGGAAATACCGCCGGATAGTACGAGCTGATGGACGGAATCTCCTGGTACTGATCGATATCCTCGACCACCAGGTTCTCGATTGCATAGCTGCCGTCCTGCGCAATATGCTCCTGAGCAGCACGAACGTTGATAAACGTATAGACCAGGCGATACGATCCGTCGTCCACACAGCGCTCGGCGTGCATTTGCACAAAGCGCGCGCCGACGCCCTTGAGCGCCTGGACATGCGACAGAAGCTCGTCGATCCCGACGATGGTATAGATTGCCTTTTGCATTACTCGGCCTCCTTTGCAGCGGCGGGCGTCCCAGCAGGTGCGTCGCCAGCGACGGGCGCGGCGGGCGCCCTAGCGGGCGTATCGCCGGCGCCATCAGCCCCGGCCCCCGCTGCCACAAACCCGTCCTCGCCCAGCTCAACGCCACCGTCCCAGGTAGCGGCGCCGCCCACGGTGAGCGGATCGCCGCCGGCGCGCATCACGGCCTCCTTCTGGTCCAGAATGCCGCACGCCTCCACGATGGCATCGATCACCGTCTCGGGGCGAATGGCGCACCCGGGCGCGTACACGTCCACGGGAATCGCGCGGTCCACGCCGCCGATCACGTTGTACGCATCGCGGAACACGCCGCCCGAACACGCGCAGATACCGCACGCCACCACGCACTTGGGCTCGAGCATCTGGTTGTAGATCTGGCGCACGACGGGCAGGTTCTGAGCGTTGACCGACCCCGTCACCAAAAAGATGTCCGCATGCTTGGGGTTGCCGGTGTTGACCACGCCAAAGCGCTCCGCATCGAACAGCGGCGTGAGCGAGGCCAGTACCTCGATATCGCATCCGTTGCAGCTCGAGCCGTCGTAATGAATAACCCACGGCGAGCGCGACATTTTATGATCCATGGATGCCGCCTCCTAAATAAACACGTCGACGAGGATGGGCATAAGGTTGAGCAGGCCAAACACCAGTGCCACGCCCCAGCCGAGCTTAAAGCAGCTGCGCCAGGTGCTGCGGGCGAAGGTGTTGTCGATCAACACCTCGACAAAATACGTCGCGGCCATCACGACCAGGGCTACGACCCAGCTCACCGGGTTGTCCCAAACAAAGAACATGCCCACCCACATCAAAAACAGCACGGTCTCGCACCAGTGCATAAGGGTCATCTTGGCCAGCGTGCCGCCGCTCATCTCGGTGGCGACGCCCTGGACGATCTCCTGATGCGCGTGATGCGAGTACGAAAGATCGAACGGCGACTTGCGCAGCTTGATGGTAAGCACCGCGAGCAGCGCGAGGAAAATGGGCGCGCTGTACACGATGATGGGGGCCGACTGCCCCGTCACGGCAATGGAATCGAAGCTGTCGGTGGCAAGGTACAGACCCACACTCATCAGCAGAACGGCGGGCTCGTAACTCATGACCTGCAGCAACTCACGGTCGGCACCGACCTGGGCAAACGGGCTTTGCGTCGAGGCGGACGCCAGCACCACAAAGATCGCGGCGAGCGTAACCATAAAGGCGCACAGCAGCGTGTTGGAGCCCGACACAAAGATGCCGCCGCCCACCACGGTAAAGATGAGCGCGCATGCCATATAGGTATCGTCCATGGTGTTTACGCTGGCAGGGGCCTTGCGTAGCAGCTTGGCAACATCGTAGAAGGGCTGCAGCAGGCGCGGGCCCACTCGGCCCTGCATACGGGCCGAAAGTTTGCGGTCAAGGCCGTCGATCAGGCCGCCTACAAGCGGCGCCAGCAGGGCAAACGCCACGGTGCCAACAAAAATGCCCAAGACGCCCGAACCTTCAAAATACTTGCCGCGCAGCACCGAGGGCGCGCTCATGGCAAGCCGCTCGGGCCCAATCCACGCGCAACACAGCAGCGCAAACAAGATAATGCTGCAGCACACGACGCTACCCGCGGGGCCAATACGCTTCTCGCCAAGGGCGTCCTCCGAGTACCAATTGCGCTTTTCGGCCTTCACCTCGTGTCCCATCGAGCCGCGGAAATGGCGATATTTGTCGGTTCCCACACCCGAAAGGTACACGTTGACGTGCGGTTTGTTGCTCACGCGGAATGAAGTCAGCAGCACTACGGCGATAAACGCCACGATAACCACCATCAGATACATGGCGTCCTTGCCAATAACGTACGGCACGCGGCCAAACACCATGGCGAGGTAAGGCGACACCAGACCGCTCGAGATAATCGGAAACGCCACGCAGCACAGAATCAGCAGCGCGGCGATGGTGTTGAGCGCCATCCATTCGGTCTTATGGACATTGACCTCAACGTTTTGAGCCGTGGGGTCGACGCCCGAAAGCTTGGCAAGCCACTTGCCCCAGAAGTAAAACGTCGCGGCCGAGCCAAAGGCCAGCACCATGATCATGAGCACGTTGCCGGTCTGGGCAAACGCCACCAGGGCGCCCCATTTGGACACGAGCATGCCAAACGGCGCCACGAACATGCCCATGATGCCCAGCATCATCAGACGCGTCAGATGCGGCATGCGGCTGAACATGCCGTCCATGTCCTCGATATTGCGGCTGCCGATATGATGCTCAGCGGTGCCCACACACAGGAATAGCAGCGACTTGGCCACCGTGTGGAACAGGATCAGGAAGATGGCCGCCCATACGGCCTCGGGCGCACCGACACCCAAGCAGGCACTGATGAGGCCCAAGTTGGAGATGGTGGAATACGCAAGCACGCGCTTGGCGTTGCTCTGCGAGATCGCCATAAGGGCGGCCAGCAAAAACGTGATGGCGCCCACACTGGTGACCATAAAGCCCGTCACGGGATAGGTGGCGTAGAGCGGGCTGAGCTTGACCATCAGGAACACGCCGGCCTTGACCATGGTTGACGAATGCAGCAGGGCGCTCGTGGGAGTGGGAGCGACCATAGCACCAAGCAGCCAGGTGTGGAACGGCATCTGTGCGGCCTTGGTGAGTGCGGCGAGCGACAGCAGGATGACCGGCATCACCAGCAGCGCGGACTGCGCGGTTCCGGCGCCGGAAAGCTCGATCATGCCCGAGATGGTCAGCGGCATGCCGTTAACGTGCAGGTACATGAGCCCCGCCAAAAACGCGATGCCGCCCAGCATGTTGAGGATGATCTGGGTGAAGGCGTTCTTGATGGCCTCGGGCGTGCGCGTGTAGCCAATCATGAGGAACGAGCACACGGTGGTGATTTCCCAGCCGCAGAACAGCCACTCCAGGTTGTCGCTCGTCACGATGACGAACATGGC
>USFU01000068.1 GCA_900554135.1 uncultured Collinsella sp.
GCGGCGGGTCTGACCGAACGAGGGTATGGGGCCGCGTGCGGCCAGACGCGCCGTCGCGGCATGTGATCCGTTTCGTACGTCCGTGGCCGCCTTGGAAACCGAATGATGGTACGAGCATCCATTCGGCTTCCAGGGCAGCCACGGACAGAACGGGGCGAACAGCAAAGAGCGATGGATGTCTACTCCCCCGCCACGCTCGCGCGCAGCTTGGCGGCGATGGGCTCGGATGCCAGCAGGAACACGAGCATGACCACAGAGCACGCCAGGCACACAATCCAGGCGCTCGCAAAGGAGCCCGTGGCATCGAACAGCACGCCCGAGACGATGGCGCCCACGGTGCCCAAGATTGCCTTGAAAGACAAGGGCATAGGCCTTATGGCCATGCCCGCAGGCTTGAAAGGCAAGGTTGGGTGCTACCGGTGGTCGGCGATGTAGCCCAAAGCGACGGCGGCATAAGCCGCGGCGCCAAGGGGAAGCTCGGCATCGCTAAAACGTGCCTTGGGATGATGCTGAGCAAAATGCTCGTCCGTATCAGTCACGGCAGCGCCCACGGTAAAGTACGCACTCGGAATCTCGCTCGAAATCAACGCGAAGTCCTCGCTCGCCATGGCGTGGAACAGCGGCAGGAAGGCGGCCTTGGGCAGCACCGCGCCCACGTAGCCAAGCGACGCCTGCGTCATATCGTCATCGAGTACGAGCGGGGGAACATCCGAGAGCGTCTCGATAGTCGCCGGCGTGCGATAGGTCGTGGCGACACCTTTGACGACCTCGGCGATGCGGGTCTTGAGGTGCTCCATGAGCTCGACATCGAAGCCACGCAGCGTTCCCTCGAGCACACAAGTGTCGGGGATGACATTTGCAGCCTGACCGCCGGCAAACTTACCCACGGTAAGCGCGACCTCCTTGGCCGCCGGCACTTCGCGAGCGATAAGCTCCTGAAGTGCCAGATGCACGTGCACACCCGCCGTAATGGGGTCGATGCAGATCTCGGGGCTCGAGCCATGACCGCCCTTGCCCTGCAGCGTGACGCGGAAACCGTACACGCCCGAGAGCGCCGGACTGCCGTAAAGCACCAGGCCAAGCGGCGACTGGCTATTGACATGCATGGCAAAGGCGACCTGAGGACGCGGGTTCTGCAGCAGACCGTCGGCGATGGCGGCGCGGGCACCCTCAAAGGTTTCCTCGCCCGGCTGGAACAGCAACTTAACCGTGGCGTTGGCATCAACAAGCTCTGCCTCGCGCGCTTTGAGCATACGAGCCGCACCAAGCAGCGCCGTCGCGTGCATATCGTGACCGCAAGCGTGCATGCAGCCGTTGGTGGATGCAAAGGGCTCGCCCGACTCCTCGGCAACAGGCAGGGCATCCATATCGCCACGGAGCATGATGACCGTACCGGCCTGTTCGTCCGTGCAAACGCCATTGCCCCGGGCCGCGGCGGCACCGGCGCCGACAAGGCCCACAACGCAGGAACCATTGACGAGCGTGGCAAATGGGATGTCCATCTCGGTCAGGCGTGCTTGGATATACGCAGAGGTCTGCGGGAGGCTATTACCCAGCTCGGGCATCTGGTGTAAATCGTGTCGCCACGCAGCGAGCTCGTCTGCAAAAGCCTGAGCTTCTGCAACAAGACCGTCACCGATAGCGGTCTGCGCCGCCGCAGTGGCCTTGGGCGCTGATTGCGGTTGAAGATCGGACAAAGCTGGTGCCATAGATGCCCTCCAGTATCGTTTTTGCAGCAAGCACTTTGATAGCGTAAAGTGCAAGGTACTACTTTAAGGGCGAGGCATAAAAAATGCCGCCCCGGGAGGGCGGCGCAACAAGTTGTTTACAATTGCGGGCGCGGCTTTCGACGCAAAAAATCGAAGTGAGTCTCGCTCAAGATAATCGACAGGAAGATAAGCACGAAGCCGGCGAGCAGGCGCGAGGTGAGCGCCTCCCCCATCAGCAGCACCGAGAACAGCACACCCGAAGGCGACTCCATCGAAAGGAGCAGCGAGCCCGTCGAGGCCGGGACATGCGCCAGGCCGACGTTTTGGATGAGCAGAGCCGCGCATGTGCAGCCCACCGAGAGAAACGCCATCGCACCGATAAAGCTCGGCGTCCACACGGACAGAGGCGCTTGGGTCTCGAATAGCAGCGACGTTGCCAGGCTCAGCACGCCGTTGCCCACAAACATCCAAAACGTGATGACGTTGATGTCCATTTTGCGACCGTACTTGGCAGTCACCGCCATCTGGATGGCGAAAAAGGCCGCACCCGCCAGCGTAATGACGTCACCAATGTTGAATTCAACGCTATCGAGTGCGACGAGGCCAATGCCCGCTAGGCACAGCAGCGCGGCACCCAAGTTGTAGCGCGTGAGCTTTTCGCCGCTCAGGAAATAGCTCGCGAACGGCACAAGGATGCAATACGTGCCCGTCAAAAAAGCATTCTTGCCCGCCGTAGTATGTGCCAGACCGACCGTCTGCAACGCATAGGCCGCCCACATGAGCACGCCCATACTCAGGCCAACGATCAGGTTGCGAGCGTTGAGGTGCGCGATGATGCGCTTGTGGAAGACGGCAAACATGACCAACGCTGCGGGCAGAAAACGTACATAGAGCAGCGCGAACACCGGAATGGTGCCGAGTGCGTCCTTCATAGTGGTAAAGGAGTAGCCCCAGATGACCGCCACCGAAAGGAGCAGAACCTTCCAGAACAGCGGAGAGCGCGCGCCGGCGCCCCGGGGAATACCGCCCGCGCCCAAATCCTCACGGGCTACTGGGCTATCGGGCAAGTTTTCGATTTCGTTGGCAGCGTATTGGGCCATGGAACATCCTCGCACTCAATCTGGGCGTGGTGTCCGCACGCGTATGGCTGCGTGCCGCCTCATGGTCAAATAAAAACGGGACGCACCGGACCCCCGGCACGCCCCGCTACTGTAGCAATAACCAAGCAGCCCGTGCAATTCACTACGCTAAAGCATCGGGTTGGAAGACCTCGATGTTCCGACGGCGTTTACGTTGCCGTATTAAATCAATTTAGTACTCTCCAGCTTTTCGATGATCCAGTCGTTGGCTTTGATAACCGGGCGGCGGAAGACGACGCCCAGGGCCAGCGACGGAATCAGATAGCTCGCCAGAATACCCAGCTCAACCCAGTACTCCATATGGTAGGCACCGGCCATGGCGGCGTGCATGGCGTTGATGCCGTGGGTAAACGGCAGGAACGGGTAGATCGCCTGGAACACGGGGCCGGTCATCTCGATGGGGAACGTGCCACCCGAACCGCCGACCTGCATGACCAGCAGCACGACAGCGAGGGCCTTGCCGATATCGCCAAACGAAACCGTAAGCGTGTAGACGATATTGGAGAACACGAGACTCGCAACCCAGCCCGCCAGCACAAACTGCAACGGGTTGTCGCACTGGATGCCAAAGAACAGAATGTCGCCCGCGCACACGAGCGTCGCCTGCAGCAAGGCCAGACCGCCAAAGAACAGATAACGGCCCAAGTAGATCTCGTGCAGGCGCACGGGAATGAGCTCGTTGATAAGCTCATCGTCAACCGAGACCTTCATCATGGCCGCCAGAACAATCGAGCCCACCCACAGCGACAAAATCGTATAGAACGGCGCCATGGCCGAGCCGTAGTTGCGGATCGGATAGACCGGCTTGCGGTCGAGCGCGACGGGACCGGAAAGCGACACGGCCAGACCCTCGGGGTCGTTGCCGATCATCGTCTTGATTGTGGCCAGGTCACCCGAGATCAGAGCGCTATCAAGCTCGTCCTTAAAGGCACTGATCTTGTCCGACGCCTCGCCCAGCTGATCGGAAGCCTTGTTGACGAGCTTTGCAGCCTTGGAGAGACCCTTAGCGAGCGAACCAGAAGCGTCGGTCAGACCGCTCACGGCGCTATCCAAGTCGCCCGAGATACCGTTCAGGGAATCCAGAACGCCCGAAATGGTTTTCTTGAGCTCCTTGGCCTTAACCGAGAACGTGGAATCGTAGTCAGACTTGGCACCCGAGATACCCGCCTTGGCATCAGCAATGGCCTGGTCGACCTCGGCACGCGAGTTGTTGACCTCCGCCATGCTGTCCGAAAGGGACTTTGCGGTCGCCGTCAGGTCCTTCGCATTGTTGCGGTACTCCACGGCAATTCTGCCCAGCGACGTCGCAGCGGACTTGAGACCGTCTTTGAGCTTGTCATCGCTCATCTGGTCGGCAAGGTTGCGGAGCCGATCGGCCATCGCATCGATATCGTCAGCACGCGTATTGAGCGCCGCTGCGGCTTCGTTGAGCTGAGACACCGTAAGGTCAACATGCTGATTCGCGGCATCGAATGCCTTCGCAAGCTCGGCGGACACGTTGTCGAACGAGCCCGCGCTTCCGTCAATCGCCGCGTCAACGGCATCGTTGGCGGCCTTGAGCGCTTCCTTGGAATCATTGATGCCGCTCTTGGCGTGCTCCATCAGCTGCTTCGTCGACTCATCAACGGTGCCCGTCTGCTTGAGCATGCCGCCCGCCGATGTCAGCGAATCGGACGTAGAGCTCAAAATGCCCGCGAGCGACGTCGCGCTCGCCTGAACGTCCTGCAGGTCCTCGACCGAATCGCCCAGCGTAGAGGACAGATTGGCGATAAAGTTGCTCACCTGGTCGGTGCTCATATAGTCGAGCAGGCTGGACACGGTCTTAAGGCCGATGGTCGTGATGGTCTTGGTAAAGGTCTCGTTGACCTGACTCTGGACGGCGCTCGAGCCTTTCTCGGTCACGATCTGCGCGATGGCGTTGGCCTTCTGGTTCTCATAGAACTCGATATCGGCGTGCTTCACCTCGGTCGAGAAAAGCGTCATCATGTCGGCGCTAAACGTTTTAGGGATAACGACGGCAGCGTAGTACGCGCCCGACTTAACGCCCTCAATCGCCTTATCGCGGTCGTTGAGAACGACCCAGTCGAAGTTCTCGTTGCCGCGCAGAGTGGCGGTTACGTTTTCGCCCACGTTGACCTCGACGGGAATCAGATCACTCTCGTAGCCCTCATCGGTGTTGACCACGGCGATCTTAAGGTTGCCGGTATTGCCGTAGGGATCCCAGCTGCCGGCGATGTTAAACCACGCGTACAGGCACGGCACGATAATGAGGCCCATCACGACGACCATGCCGATCACGGAGCGAGACACGTTTTGGACATCGCGCTTAAACAGGTGCAGGATGTTTTTCATTTATGCCTCACCTCCTTTGGAGTGCTTGCCAAGCGGGGTGGTGTCCCCGTCGTTTCCGTTTACGTTGTCAACGCCGTCGGCATCTTGAGCCTTACGATGCGCACCGATATGCGGCAGACGGCTCGTGGGCTGTTCGCTGTCCTTGGTGCCCCACTCGCTGGCGTTGAGACCAAACATGCGACGGGCGGCAGGGATGGCAGCCGTATGCTCGCGCATCTCGCGGCGAAGGTCCTCGTCCGAAAGCGCCGAGATACGCATCTGGGTATTGAGGCTCGCGCGGATGTACTCGATGTTGATGAGCCAGCCACAGATGGCGATAACCGAAATGATCCAGATAACGAGCAGGATAATCTTGCCGTTATTGTCTATATCGAGAACCGTCGACAGGACAAAGAGCAGGACCTGAACGCCCACCACAGCGGCAAAACCGCCCTTGATGTAGTAGGGGTAGTGATGCTCAAACGCCACGGCATGATCGAGCAACTCGCGACGGTACGAATCCGAATCGAGCATGACACGCATGGCCGTGCGCAGCGAATAGCGCTGGCGCGGCAGGTCGTTGGACTCGCAGATCATGAGGCCCGTCGTGGAAAGCTGCTTATCAAAGAGCAGATTGAGGTTGAGCAGCAACGGGCGCAGCTGCAGACCGATAAAGAGCGCCACGATCAGGAACACGCCCAGGATGCACAGGTTAAACAGGTAGTTGAACGAATACATGCCACCGACGGTCTCGCGCAGCAGGTTGATGCCATAGGTGAAGGGCAGCAGCGGGTGCAGCCACTGGAAGAAGCCGGGCATCATCTCGATGGGATACATACCCGACGAGCCGGGAATCTGCACAATGACGAGGATGACGCCAATTGCCTTACCGATATGCTTAAACGTGGTGGACAACGCATAGATGATGTTGACGTAGGTGAACGAGATAGCGATGCCGCCCAGCACAAAGAGCAGCGGATTGACGCACTGAACGCCAATGACCAGGTCGCCCACCGTAACGATAATGGCCTGGAACGCGCCCAGGATCACCAGCAGCAACCAGCGGCCAAAGTAGCCCTGACGCGCCGTAAAGCTACCGATGCCCTCGCGGTCGACCTCGAGTTTGTAGATAGCGATGAGCACATAGCCGCCTACCCACAGCGCCAGATTGGTGTAGAAGGGCGCGATGCCCGAGCCAAAGCTCTTGACCGGATAGATGGACTTGGACGTCAGCTCAACCGGAGATGCCATGAAATCTGCCACGTCATCGACGTCGACGTCCATGAGGTCGGCTAACTCGCCCATAGACTCAGAGGTCTGCAGCGCCGCAATGTCATTGGCGGCGGTCGCGAGCTTGTCCTGAACCTTGGCAAGGGAGGCGTCGGTTTGAGACAGCGTAGTCTTTGCCTGCTTGAGCGTGGCGTCGAGCTGCGCCAGCGTGCCGCGCGCGCTCGCTATCGTGGGGGTCATACCCGACACAATGCCGGTCAAATCGCCCGAAACGGCGGCAAAGGAGTCAAGCGCGCTCGAAGCCTTCGGCAGTGCGTTCTGCCCCAGATCGGTCTGAGCCTGACCGAGGTTAGCCGTACCGGTCTGAATTGCCGCGTTGAGTGCGTTGCTCGCGTTCGAGATTGCCGTAGCGTCGTTTGCCATGGCGCTCGACTGTGCAGAAAGGCCATCCTTGATACTCTGCAGCTTCTGGTTTTGCTCGCGAAGCGAATTGATGGTCGATGCGATGAGCGCGTCGGCGTCCGCCGATCCCGTCGACGTATCGTTAGCAAGAATCTGCAGGCGCTCGATGACAGCACTGTTGTGGTCAATCGTCGCCTGAAGGGATTCGAGCGAGTTGTCGATTCGGGTGGTCGTGGACGTAACCGTACCGGTAAGCCTGCCAATCGCGGCGTTCGCAGAAGCCGATGTCTTACTCAGCACGATGCTGCCCTCCGAAAGTGCCTTGGAGAGCGAGGTGATGGACTTGCCAGCCGTGGTGCGAGCTTCGCCCAGCAGATCATTACCCTGAGCGATTGCCTGCGTTAGCGAAGGCGCCTGTCCCTGCAGGCCCGCCAACGCAGCATCGGCCGAAGCAATCGAGCTGCTTGTCTTGTCGATGGCGGCGTTCATGTCGCCGATGGAATCACGTACTCCGCCCAGGGTATCAGACGCCTCGGACACCGAGCCCGCCAGCGAATCCTGGGTCTGGGTTGCCTTGTCTTTAAGGTCAATGCCAGCATCTTTGGCAATGCCCGCGACGGTCTCGCCCACCGTGGAGACAAATTCCGAGTTGATCTGCTCCTCGATGGTGTTGGCACCGGTATCGGTGACCTTGGGCGCAATGGCGCTCTTTTTTTCGTTGACGTAATAGGTGAGCTTCGGCTGATGGTAATTGCCGTCGAGCATCGAGACGAGATTGTCGGAGAAGTTCTTGGGAATCACGATGGCAGCATAGTATTCGCCACTTTCGACGCCCTCTTTGGCATCTGCCGCCGAGTCGACGAAGGTCCAGCCAAGCTGGTCGTTCTCCTTGAGCCGGTCGACCACCTTATCGCCTGCGTTAAGCTCGCCCACCAGGTCGTTCTGGGTGCCCTGATCGTTGTTGGCGATGGCGATTTTAATGCCCTGGGTATTTCCGTACGGATCCCAGTTGGCAACGATGTTGTACCAGGCATACAGCGAGGGAATGACGCACACGCCCAGGGTAACCACCAGGGCGACGGGGTTCACGATCAATCGCTTGATGTCGCGTTTAAAGATTGCAAAGGAAACCTTTGCATCGGATAGTTTGCTGCCGAGACTCACGCTTGGACCATCCATCCTATCGTTTAGCCGAATCATGCTATTAACAACCATTGTACGGAGGCACTTTAGCGTCTCGCGGCACAATGGTGCTGAGTTTTGCGGGTAGCAATATACTACGAAGATGAGTTAACGTACAGATGTACAGTATCTTAAATTCCTGCAGCTCACAAAACCACAACCCGCACAAACTAGCAGTTCGACTAGTCATTGGGGACGTTCTTAAATGACTAGTCAAACAAGAGCGTCCCCAACGACTACTTTTCCTCCGTCCCCAAGGGATCATTATTGGACTGCCGATGTTTTGGTAATGCCAGCGAGCGGGCACCAGAGCGAACAAATTGGCATGAAAAGAGGACGGCATAGACCTTCTGGTCATGCCGTCCTCTTT
>USFU01000069.1 GCA_900554135.1 uncultured Collinsella sp.
TGCAACGACCTTAACAGTTTGATTTCAGCCGCATAACCTGCAAGTTCGTTCGGTGTCTCCAAAATGAATGGCAATGCACGCAAACGACCATTCGATACAATATTCTGCATAACCTGCATACCACCGCCAAACTCTTCACTACCCAGATAGCCCTTACCGATGCATTCGTGGCGGTCCTTATGGGCGCCGCAGGGATTCTTGGAGTCATTAATATGCACGGCGCGCAAGCGCTCGATGCCCACCACACGATCGAACTCGTCGAGTACGCCGTCCAGATCGTGGACGATGTCATAGCCGGCGTCATTCACATGGCAGGTGTCTAGGCAAACGCCCAGCTTGGCCGACAGCTCGGGGCGCTCGGCAGCAACGCCCTCGATGATGCGCGCCAGTTCCTCAAAGCTGCGGCCCACCTCGGTGCCCTTGCCGGCCATGGTCTCGAGCAGCACCGTCGTCTGCTGGCCCTCAAACATCACCCGGCACAGAGTGTCGACGATCATCTGAATGCCGGCGTCGGAGCCCTGCCCCACATGCGCACCGGGGTGAAAGTTGTAATAGTTGCCGGGCAGTGCCTCCATGCGCCGCAGGTCCTCCGCCATGGCCTCCAGGGCAAACTCGCGCGCCCGTTCTTTGGCCGAGCAGGGATTATAGGTATACGGGGCATGAGCCACAAGCGGGCCAAAGTCGTTTTGCTCCATAAGCTCGCGCAGGGCCGCCACGTCATCCATGTCAAGATCTTTCGCCTTGCCGCCGCGCGGGTTGCGCGTAAAGAATGCAAAGGTATTGGCGCCAATGGATAGCGCCGTCTCCCCCATCGCCCGATAGCCCTTCGTCGTCGAAAGATGGCACCCAATCGTCAGCATCTCCAGCTCCCCCTCATCAGTTGCGGTGAAATAGTTCCTGTCGATGCCCTATTCTGCCGCAAACAGGAACTATTCCACCGCAACTTATAAAAGGGGCATCAGAGATGCGGGCCACCAAGCACCACGGTCGCCAGTGTCATGATCCCCTATGCGTCAGCGCCAAGTCCTAGAGGGCTAGACGGATTGCATCGATAATGCGCGCGCAACGCTGTGTGGCGGCAAAGGGCATGACGGGACTCTCGAGTTTCCCTGCCAGGATGAGCTGGGTCGCATGCTGGATTTCGCCGTAGAAATCATCGACCTCAAACGGGGCATTTATTTCGAGCATTCGCCCGTCGAAGTACTTCACATGGGCGAGCTCGGGGCGATGGAGGCGCTCGATTTCTAACGAGCCACGCTCGCAGACAATCGTTAAGCGGCTTTCATATGCTGCTTTGCCGTCGCAAACCATATGAATGGGTATGCCGCCGACGCTCATATGGATCTCATCGGCCCAATCCACGCGGCCGCCCGATACGTCGCGCCAGCGAACTTCACGAGACGAAACATCGCACGCACCCGCAAGCAGATCCTCAAACCACCCGACCGCATAGCAGCCCATGTCATATAGACAGCCACCCTGCAACGGATCGAGCAGATAACTTGAAGGGGACTCACCATAATCGAGTTTTTGCACGCTTTCGATCGAAACGATACGGCCGAGCTCGCCCGACGTAAGCAAGCCCTTCACGCGAGTATGCATCGGACAAAACCGATTTTTCATCGCCTCCATAAACGGCACACCGCACTCGCGGGAAACGGAGGTGATCGCACGGGCCTCTTCTTCATTCAAAACGGCCGGCTTTTCACACAGTACGGCCTTTCCCGCGCGCAGCGCCCGACAGACCCAATGCGCATGCATGCCATGTGGAAGAGCCAAGTAGATTGCGTCGACATCGGGGTCGGCAATCAGCGCATCATAAGCCGCATCGCCGCTATCGTCAGCCGTGGCATAACTGTGCGCGGCATCAATCGAAAACGCCCTGCAAAACTCCTCAACATGCGAAGGAGTGCGACCGGCGGCAGCCACAAGCCGTGCCCTGTCCACCTCCTTGAGCGACGATGCAAATCGATGCGAAATGCGCCCAGCGCCCAAAACGCCCCAACGAACCTCACGTAAATCATCACATGAATCCCGATGGCCCACGACAGCCCCCTTCAGTTGCGGTGAAGTAGTTCCTGTTTGGCCCCTATTCTGCCGCAAACAGGAACTATTCCACCGCAAGTTATAAAAGGGTCATCAGGAGCGCGTTTTGCAAAAGGCTTTAAGCGCGGCCGTTACGGGGCCAGGCTGGAAACGTCGGCGCACATCGTCGAGACGCTCGGGAATATCGATGTGCTGCGGGCAGTGACGTGCGCATTTGCCGCACTTGACGCAATTGCTCACCAGCTTGGGCTCGTTCGTCCGCACCGCGCTCGCCGTAAAGTATTGAGACAGCCCCGTAAACCAACTATGCGCGTAGCTCGCATTGTAGGCGCCAAAGCAACCGGGAATATTGATGCCCTTGGGGCACGGCATGCAGTAGCCGCATCCCGTGCAGGGCACGCGATTCGATTTCTCAAACTCTCCCAGCACACGTGCGATGGTATCGAGCTGCTCTGTCGTCATCGAATCCGGCAGTGCACGATCCGCCAATGCCGCGTTCTCGTCCACCTGCGCGGTATCGGTCATACCCGAAAGCAGCATCGCAACTTGAGGATGGTTCCACACCCACGAAAGACCCCAAGCAGCCGGCGTCTTCAGGTACGGATCGCGTACGTCATCGAGCACGGCGCGGGCCCGCGGAGGCAGCTTGCCCGCCAGGCGTCCACCCAAAAGCGGTTCCATCACAAACACCGCGAGCCCGCGCTCGGCAGCTGCCATGAGTCCCGCCGTTCCCGCTTGGTAGCGCTCTCCAGCGTAGTTGTACTGGATCTGGCAAAAATCCCAGTCATACGCGTCAAGCATCGTGAGGAAGTCCGCCGCACTGCCATGGTACGAAAAACCTATCTGGCGAATACGCCCCGCAGCCTTTTGGTGCGCAATCCAGTCCTCGATACCCAACGCTACCACGCGCTCCCACTGCGCGGGCGAGGTGATGTTGTGCATAAGGTAATAGTCGATATGGTCAGCCCGCAAACGGCGCAGCTGCTCGTCGAAGAACCGATCGAAATCCTCTGCGCACTTGCACGAAGCGTGCGGCAACTTGGTCGCAAGCAAAATCCGGTCGCGCAGACCCAGGCGCTCAAGCGAAGCTCCCACACAAGCTTCGTTACCGGGGTAGAGATAGGCCGTGTCCAGATAGGTTATTCCTTGCTCCACCGCACGGGAAATGATGGCATCGGCCGTCTTCGCATCGGGGTGTCCCGGCGCACCGGGAAACCTCATGCAGCCCAGTCCCAGCACCGAGATACGGTTGCCGCTTTTGGGGTCAACGCGATATTGCACTGCCCCTCCTCTCCCCTCGAAGCCTTAATGAGGCGAAACACAACGGCCACGCCATCGAAACACATTAGAATCGCAATCGAGAACGTATCGTAACGTAGCAGAAATCGAGCCGTCACGACACCGCTTTAACATCAGCAAAAAGCCCGATGAAAGGAGGCAAGCGTGACCACGCGTGAGGACGCCCCTACCCCTACCCCGGCGAACAGTACATCCTCTCGGTCGACCGCTATCAGATCGAGGTCATGGACCATCTAGACGAACTTCCCGCCACAGGTGCTGTCATCTTCTGCACCTTCCCCAAGGTGCGCGATGGCGTTGGATATCCCGCACGCGTTTTCGCGGTCTGCCCCGCAGCGTAAGCTCCACGCGTCCATTCATTTAAAAATCGCCACCCTGCATGCACAAGGTGCGCTGGCGGCATACAATCCATCAGGCGCCCCCACGCGGGCGCCTTTTATATGGGGAGATGATTCATATGCAGATCAACAAGGTCGCCTTTATCGGCAAGGGCGGCGTCGGCCTGCTCTACGGCAGCATGATCGCCAGGGCGCTCGGCAGCGACGCCGTCGAATACGTTATGGATGACGCACGTTTTGAGCGTCACGCGGGCGATGCGCTCACCGTCAACGGCGAGCCCTGTGTGCTCAAGTCCGTCCGCGCCAGCGAGGTAACGCCCGCCGATCTGGCCATCCTTACAGTCAAGACGACTGGACTCGATGTGGCACTCAAGACTATGGAGCGCGTCGTGGGACCCAACACGCTCATCGCCTCGCTGTGTAACGGCATTACAAGCGAACAAAAGATTGCCGAGCGCTTTGGCTGGAAGCACACCGTCCTGGGTATCCGCCAGGGCATGGACGCCGTATTCCTCGACAGCGCGCTCACCTTTACCAACACTGGCGAAATCCGCTTTGGTGCGGCAGCCGGCACCAACCCCGCGACCGTCGCCGCCATCGACGAGCTCTACACACGCTGCGGCATCGCCCATACCGTCGAGAGCGACATTGCGCACCGCATGTGGGCCAAACTCATGCTTAACGACGGCATCAACCAGACCTGTATGGCCTACGGCGGGACCTACGGAAGTGCCACGGAGCCGGGCTCCGAGCAGCGTCGCTGCTTTGTTTCCGCCATGCGCGAGACGCTTGCAGTCGCCAACGCCGAGGGCGTTGAGCTGACCGAGGCAGACCTGACGCAGATGGTGCACCTCATCGAGGGAATCGACCCCGCCGGTATGCCCTCGATGGCGCAGGACCGCATCGCACAACGAAAAACCGAAGTTGAGGAGTTCGCGGGCACCATCTGCCGTCTGGCGGCCAAGCACGATATCCAGGCACCGCAAAACGAGTGGCTCTATCGGCGCATCCGCGATATCGAGGCAAGCTGGTAGCGCCCGGCTCACCACGTCAACAGACTCAACAGCAAAGCCGCCGCAAGGGAACCTTTCCCCTGCGGCGGCTTTCATCTTCGTCTATGACCGGCGGCAACCTCACAACAGTTAGCGTTGCGACTCCGACGCCTAGTCCTCATCGTCGCGACAAAGGACTACACCCGCACTTCCCAGCAGCGCGGCCGCGATCAACCCGCCGACCACGATAGAGGCAGCCCCACAAGACCCCTGCATGCCCGCGACGAGCGCGGCCGTAGGACCAAGGCAACCAAGCGTCAATGCAACGGCGGCAACGGCGATATCTCGAGCGTTCACAAGACCACTTCCTCCACGAGAAAGACCTTATTTCTCATGAACTAGTGTGCCCCGCGCCCATATGCGCGGCGTACTGCCACGGTAAGCGCTCTGTTAGCTCAAGCGCATACATAGAACGGGCGTCCTTACGTTGCCCTAAAGCTCGGTAAAGACGCCCGTCCGCCAAATATCCGTGATGCAGAAAAATTACCAGCCAGTGTAGTAATCGGTGGTTCCGGCAGCGCAGCCGGAGTCATAGACCTTGCACTCGCCCTTGGATCCGGTAAACGTGGAGCCCTGAGCCTTATCGCCCGCGGCCACGACGTAGTAGCCATCGGAATCGCGCCAAAAGCCCTCGGAATCCTGCGTCCATTCGCCCGTGCGGTGGTGATACAACACGTTGCTGCTGTAGTAAGTCTCGCGGCGGCCGTTATAGTTATTGACACCGCTCGAACGCGTCAGGCCCGAGCCGTTCGCGTAATACGCAGCGGACGTGTAAGACGAGCCGGAGCCGGCGTTGTAATACGAAGTCTGAACGGCCTCAGCGGCCTCGGCTTCGGCTGCGGCAGCCTCGAGCGCCTCGCGCTTGGCATCCTCAAGCGTGGAGCGAAGCTCGTCGAGCTCGGTCGACTTGGCGTCGACCTCCCCCATCGTCAACAGGCTACCCGCACCGTCGATGCAGCCCTGCAACACAGCGCGCTCGTCATCGGTAGCATAGTCGCCATACATATTCATAATGATCTGAGCGCGCATCTCCAGGGAATCGCGCTTTGCCCCCATCGAGGCGTTCCACTCCTGCATAGAGCCATAACCGTCGCCGCGGTAGTCGACGGGCTGCACCAGCGTCGCCTCGGACGGCGTAGATCCAACCGTATCGGATAGTGTTGCCGCGTGGGCATCAGTTGCGCCGGCGCCCGCCAAAAGTGCCACGGTCAGAGCGGCGGAAAGGGCGGCGGCTTTCGGTTTTCGTGAATCGATCCTCATGTAGCTGGAAACCTCCGTAGTGCGTTTTTTGCTGCGTTTGAGCTGCGTGTGATTCGATCGCGCTGCATAGTACCCCGAGCAAATCGCGACCTGCGGTTTTACTCAAAAGGCGCACGTCAATTGCGTAAAACTCACATCCTCTCAACAGGAGTTTTCCACATCTCGATTGCATAAAGCATGCCAAAAACCCTGTAACAGCGCCCTTCCTATGCAAAAAAGGCGCCTGTGCAACCATTGTTCGCACAGGCGCCTTGAGCAGGCATTTTATGCAGTTATACCTATCGAGTCGCAAGGGGTCCTTGCACAAGTCGCCTTACTCGTCCAGCGCGGCGAAGGCCTGCTTCAGATCCCAAATGATGTCCTCGGCGTTCTCGGTACCGATGGAAAGACGAATCGTGGAGGGCGTGATGTTCTGCTCAGCGAGCTCCTCGGCAGAGAGCTGGGAGTGCGTGGTGGTAGCCGGGTGCACGACGAGCGACTTGACGTCGGCCACGTTGGCGAGCAGCGAGAACACCTGCAGATGATCGATGAACTTCCAAGCTGCCTCCTGGCCACCCTTAATCTCAAAGGTAAAGATCGAGGCACCGCCGTTGGGGAAATACTGCTTGTAAAGCTCATGGTCGGGGTGCTCGGGCAGGCTCGGGTGGTTCACCTTGGCGACGTGGCTGTCACCAGTCAGGAACTCAACGACCTTCTTGGTGTTCTCGACATGACGGTCAACGCGCAACGACAGAGTCTCGGTGCCCTGGAGCAGGACCCAGGCGTTGAACGGGCTGATGCAGGCGCCCTCGTCACGCAGCAGGATAGCGCGGACATAGGTCGCGAAGGCGGCGGGACCGGCAGCCTCGGCAAACGAAACACCGTGGTAGGAGGGGTTGGGCTCAGCGATCTGGGCGTACTTTCCGCTCGCCTTCCAATCGAAGTTACCGCCGTCGACAATCACACCGCCCAGCGAGGTACCGTGGCCGCCGATGAACTTGGTTGCGGAGTGGACGACGATGTTGGCACCATGCTCCAGCGGACGGAACAGATACGGGGTGCCGAAGGTGTTGTCGACGACAACCGGCAGACCGTGCTTCTTGGCGATCTCGGAGATGGCGTCGATGTTGGGGATGTCGGAGTTGGGGTTGCCGAGCGTCTCGAGATAAATGACCGTGGTGTTGTCCTTGATGGCACCCTCGACCTCTTCCAGGTTATGGGCATCGACAAACGTGGTCTCGACGCCAAACTGGGAGAGCGTATGCTCCAGCAGGTTGTAGGAGCCACCGTAAATGGTCTTCTGAGCCACCACGTGGTCACCGGCCTGGGCAAGAGCCTGCAGGGTATAGGTGATGGCAGCAGCGCCAGAGGCGACGGCAAGACCTGCCACGCCACCCTCGAGTGCGGCGATACGGTCCTCGAAGACGCCCTGGGTGGAGTTGGTCAGACGGCCGTAGATGTTACCGGCGTCGGCAAGACCAAAGCGGTCGGCGGCGTGCTGGGAGTTGCGGAACACATAGCTCGTGGTCTGGTAGATCGGCACGGCACGGGAGTCGGATGCGGGATCGGCGCTCTCCTGGCCAACGTGCAGCTGCAGGGTATCGAAACCAAAGGTGTGCTCGGGGTTGTTGATGAACTGGCTCATGATGATCTCCTTGATCGAACGAAAGTAAGTAAAAAGAGAGAAGTAAGTCGCTGTCTCCTGATCACGCCAACGGGCGCAAACAGGAGCCCGGCATTCGTCTTGGTAAGCAGTTCATATGCGGTCCTCCTTTTGACATCCCGGTTCCGTGGTCGGCTTAATTACCTACCGCCTTTGTGTGTTTTGAATAGTACGAGCATTGTTTCACTCGGTCAATCACTTAAAAGCGCTAACCTGTTATCGGTTTTTTAGATAGCTATCGAAAGGACGGGCACCGATGACCCTCCAGCAGCTTCGTTTTCTTATCGCCGTGGCAGAGTCCGGCTCAATCAACGCCGCAGCTCAACGCCTCTATACCGCTCAGTCCAACATCTCAAACGCCGTCAAAAGCCTAGAACAAGAGCTCCATCTGGAGATCTTTACGCGCTCCAGCCGCGGCGTCACGCTCACCAACGACGGCACCGAGCTTTTGGGCTATGCGCGCCAGGTCGTAGAGCAGGCCGACATGCTCGAGGCACGCTACGAGGACGGTGGCACCCCGCAAGCCCGCCTCGCCATTTCCGCCCAGCACTACGCCTTTTCGGTCGAGGCCTTTGTCAACGTAGTCGAGCGCTGCCGCGACAGCAAGTTCGAGTTCATCATGCGCGAGACCAC
>USFU01000070.1 GCA_900554135.1 uncultured Collinsella sp.
GGTGTTTTTTGGCGGGGGCGGGGCGGGGCGCCCCCCACCACCACTTTTGGGGCGGGGGGGCTGGGGCGCAAACAACAAAACCCACGCTGGGGACCACGCCTTAGGTATCGATTACTTCAGTCTGAAGGTACTAACTTGACAATCTCACAGAATAGCACAGGCATACCTGCCGAAAAGGGACAGGTTTATTTTGGTAGGTTTTATCAGGGGAAACGACAGTTGCCCATATAAAACCGACCAAAATAAACCTGTCCCTAAATGGCAGGCCCCGCGGTGGTTGCCGCGGGGCCTGAATTCAAGCTATTTAGCCGTAGATGCGTTGGGGCTGTTCTTCGCCCTTTACGGAGGCTTCGGTCACAACGACCTTGGAAACGCCCTCCTCGCTGGGGAGGTCGAACATCGTCTGCTGCAGCACGTCCTCGCAGATGGCGCGCAGGCCGCGGGCGCCGGTCTTGCGGGCGAGCGCCATGCGGGCGATCTCGTGCAGGGCCGCGTCCTCAAACTCCAGGTCGACGTCCTCGAGCTGGAACATCTTGCGGTACTGGCGCACCACGGCGTTCTTGGGCTCGGTCAGAATCGACACCAGGTCGTCCTCATCAAGCGCCTGCGTCTGGGTGACGACGGGCGTACGTCCCACAAACTCGGGGATCATGCCAAAAGCGTTGAGGTCCTGCGGGAGCACCTGACGCAGTAGGTCGTTCTCGTCGACCGAGGTGGGGCCAGCGATCTCGGAGTTAAAGCCCACGCCCTTGTTGCCTACGCGATCGGCGATGATCTTATCCAGACCCACAAAGGCACCGCCGCAGATGAACAGAATGTTCGTCGTGTCGATCTGCAGCAGCTCCTGCTGGGGATGCTTGCGGCCGCCGGTGGGCGGAACGCTGGCCACCGTGCCCTCAAGAATCTTAAGCAGCGCCTGCTGAACGCCCTCGCCCGAAACATCGCGGGTAATGGAGAGGTTCTCGGCCTTGCGGGCGATCTTATCAATCTCGTCAACGTAGATAATGCCAACCTGCGCGCGCTCAATGTCACCATCGGCAGCATTGATGAGCTTGAGCAGGATGTTCTCCACGTCCTCGCCCACGTAACCGGCCTCGGTGAGCGCGGTGGCGTCGGCGATGGCAAACGGCACCTCGAGGATGCGCGCGAGCGTCTGGGCAAGCAGGGTCTTACCGGTACCGGTGGGACCGAGCAGCAAAATGTTGGACTTGGCGAGCTCCACCTCGTCCATGTCATCGTCAAACTGTGCGCCCATACCGTCAGCCTCATCAAAGGCGGACACCGCGGCACCGCCCTCAATCACGCGGCGATAGTGATTGTACACGGCAACCGACATGGCGCGCTTGGCGTCCTCCTGGCCCATAACATAGGCCGAAAGCTCGTCATAGATCTCGTGCGGCGTCGGCACGTGCGTGATGACCTGACGGTCGTCCTCGAGCTCAAAGCCCTCGGTCTCGGGGTCAACGGCGGGCTGAGACGCAGCCTGGCCGTGGTCGTTGAGGAAACCCGGAAGATTGCCGTTACGGGCAGCGTCCATAAAGTCCGAAGCCAGCGACTCCTCCAGGATCTCGGAGCAGGCGGCGACGCATTCGTCGCAGATAAAGATGTTGGTCGGGCCCTTTACGAGACGACGGACCTGGCCCTGCTCTTTTCCGCAGAAGGAGCAGCGGATGGGGTTGCCGTTCTCGTCAAAGTTGTCCTGCATGTTACCTGCCATCCTAGGCGTCCTTCGCGGCAAGATCGCGCGAGGTGACGATTCGGTCGATCAGGCCGTAGTCGAGGGCCTCGGCAGCGGTCAGGTAGTTGTCGCGCTCGGTATCGGCCTGGACCTTCTCGATCGGCTGGCCCGAGGCGTCGGACAGGATCTGGTTGAGCTCGCGGCGGGTCTTCTTGATCTCCTCGGCCACAATCTCGATCTCGGTCTGCTGACCCTGGGCACCGCCGCTGGGCTGGTGAATCATAACCTTGGAGTGCGGCAGGCAGAAGCGCTTGCCCTTGGCGCCGGCCGAAAGCAGCACGGCGGCCATGGACGCGGCCATACCCACGCAAATGGTGGAGACCTGCGGCTTAATGAAGTTCATGGTGTCCAGAATCGCCAGGCCAGAGTAGACCTCGCCACCGGGCGAATTGATGTAGAGCGAGATATCCTTCTCGGCATCCTGGCTCTCAAGATGCAGCAGCTGGGCAACGACCAGGTTGGCGCTGACGGAGTTGATCTCCTCGCCCAAGAAGATGATGCGGTCGTTGAGCAGGCGCGAATAGATATCGTAGCTGCGCTCGCCGCGCGGCGTCTGCTCGATAACGTATGGCACGAGGGCGGAATCGAACTTAGCGATCATACGCATCTCCATTTCTCTTACGGACCAATAATGGTTCTAGACAAACGTACGGTGCCCGCATGCTATGCATTGGCTGGCACCGTACGAAGCAACCGGATAACCGGCTTATAACTTTACCCCATCACGGGCGCATCCATGCGCTCGCGGAAAAGGTGGCGAGAATTACTCGGCGTCCTTGGCGGTCTCGTCGACCTCGGTCACCTTGGCGTTCTCGACCAGGTGGTCGACGGCCTTGGAGCGACGGATGGACTCGCGGACGGCAGGCATGCGGCCATCGGCGATGAACTCGGCCTTGGAAGCCTCGACGTCCTTGACGCCGGCCTTCTCGAACTCGGCGTTGATGTCGTCCTCGGTGACCTCGATCTTGAGCTCACGGGCGAGAGCGTCGAGAGCCAGGGACTCACGGGCAACGTCGTTGGCCTGCTTGTGCAGGTCGCCGATGAACTGCTCCATGGTCAGGCCGGAAGCGGGCAGCCAGGTGTCCAGCGTCATGCCGCGGGCAGCGAGGTTGGACAGGAAGTTCTGGCCGAGCTCCTCAAAGACGGACTGCTCGTAGTCGGCGTCCATCTCGTCGAGCTGCAGACGCTCGGCGAGAGCGGAGACGCAACGGTTCTCCTTCTCGGCCGGGAGGCGGGAAGCCTTGTCCTGCTCGATCTCGAGCTTGATGGCATCGCGCATGGCGTCGATGCTGTCGAAGCCAAAGTCGGACTTGACGAGCTCGTCGGTGAGCTCAGGGGTGTTGCGGACCTTGATGCCCTTGACGGTGACCTCGACGGTGTGAGTCTCGGCCTCCTCGCCCTCCTCGACCTCGTCGGTCCAGGTGACGGTCTTGACGTCGTCAACGTTGGCACCGATCAGGGCCTCGTTGAACTCCTTGGGGTTGCTGTCGCTACCGGCGATGAGCATGCGGCCCTCGGCAGCGAAATTGTCGGCGTTCTCGACGGCCTTGAGGTCGACAGTGACGTAGTCCTCGGCCTCGACGGCGCGGCCCTCGACGTCCTCGAAGGTAGCGCGGTAGTTGAGGAGCATCTCGACCTGGTTGTTGATCTCGGACTCGGTGACCTCCGCGGGAGGCATCTCGATCTCGACGGCGTCGAAGGAGGAGAGCTCAGCGGCAGGACGCAGGGAGAACTCGACGGTGTAGGTGTAGTCCTCGTGATCCTTGGCGAGGTCGAGCTCCTTGTAGTCACCGCTCTTGGTGGGGACGATGTCCAGCTCGTTGAGGACGGCGGGCTCGTTGGCGGCGATCAGGTCGTTGGTGGCCTGAGCGAGGGTAGCCTCGGCGCCAAGAGCAGAGTCGATGACCGGACGGGGAGCCTTACCGGCGCGGAAGCCCGGGAAGCGGTACTTCTTGGCGGTATCCTTGTAGGCCTTCTTGATCGCGGCGTCGACGTCGGCGGCCGGGATGGTGACCGTAGCGGTGAGCTTGGCGTCCTTGACGTCAGAAGCGGTGATGTTCAACACGTTCCTCCTCATACTGCCCAGCTTATCTGAGGTGCTGGTACCTTTATGCAACAAAGAGTCGCGACGGCGGGAGCCGACGCAGGTGCGATGGTGCGGGCGAAAGGACTCGAACCTTCACGGGAATCCCACCAGAACCTAAATCTGGCGCGTCTACCAATTCCGCCACGCCCGCATGAGCGCACAGATTAGGAATGATAGCAGATACGAGCGACAAGCGCACGCACACGTTTTACAGGCTCACGACCTCACCACGAGTACAAAAGACGGGGCGAGTTGCCCCGCCCCGCCCATTACGACTTGTTCGCTGACCCGCTACTCCCCCAGCAGGGCCTTCTCGGGCGTGATGGGCAGCGAGCGAACCTGATGTCCGGTGGCGTGTGCCACGGCCGAGGCCACGGCGGCGAGCGGCGTGTTGATGACGACCTCGCCGATCGACTTGGCGCCAAACGGGCCCGTCGGCTCGTAGCTCGGCTCAAAGGCCACGCGAATGCTGCCGATATCCAGGCGCGTGGGCAGCTTGTAGCTCATAAAGTTGCCGGTGCGCAGGCGGCCGCGGTCATCGTGCTCGACAATCTCGTAGAGCGCATGGCCAATGCCCTGGGCAATGCCGCCCTCGGCCTGGACACGCGCGAGCGCCTCGTTGATCACGGTACCGCAGTCAACGGCGGCGGCGTAATCCACCACGGTAACCTTGCCGGTGGCCTTGTCGACCTCGACCTCGGCAATGCCGGCCATAAACGGTGGAGGCGAAACGGGCAGGCAGGCAGAGGCGTGCGAGGTGAGCGCGTCGCCGCCCGCGATGTTCTTGACGCACAGGTTGGCAAAGTCGCGCAGCGTGAGGTAGCGGTTCTGCTCGCGGGCGGCGCGCTCGTCGGACAGGCGCACGTACTGGCCATCAAAGACCACGTCGGCGGCGTCCACGTCCCACATCTGGGCAGCCTTGGCACAAATCTTCTCACGCAGCTCGGTCGCGGCGTTCTTGGCGGCAAGGCCCGTCACGTACGTGCCCGAGCTCGCGTACGAGCCGGCGTCGAACGGCGACACGTCGGTGTCCACGCCGCGCACCACGATCAGCGAGCTCTCCACGCCCAGCTCCTCGGCGGCAATCTGCGCCAGGATCGTATCGACGCCCATGCCGTTATCGGTAGCGCCGGTGCCGATAGTAATGAAGCCGTCCTCTTCCAGGCGCATGTCGATGCCGGCGATATCCACGTTGGAAATGCCCGACCCCTGCATGGTGAGTGCACAGCCCAGAGCACGCACGCGGTCGCCCAGGTCCACGGCCAGCGGCTTGTCGCGCCAACCGATCATGTCCATCGCGCGCAGCAGGCAGCGGTCGAGCGCGCAGGCGTTGAGCTTCTCGTTGTAGTACTGCGGCATGACCTCGCCCTCGCGCACAATGTTCTTAAGGCGCAGGTCGGCGGGGTCCATGTGCAGCATGTCGGCGAGCTCGTTGACGGCGCTCTCCACGGCAAACTGGCCCTGGGTGGCACCGTAGCCGCGATACGCGCCGCCGCGGTTGGTATTGGTGTAGACGGCATCCCACCTAAAGCGGCTCGCCTTCACATGGTTGTAGATCGGCAGGCTCTTGTGTCCCGAGAGGCCGATCGTCGTGGTGGCATGTTCGCCGTACGCGCCGGCGTTGGACAACGTGTGCAGGTCGATAGCCGTGATGGTGCCGTCGTTCATGGCGCCCAGCTTAACGGTCATCTGCATCTGGTGGCGCGAGTTGCCCGCGGTGATGGTCTCCTCGCGGGTGTAGCAGCAATAGCTCGGACGGCCGGTCTGCTGGGTCACGAACGCCACGAAGATCTCGCAGCAGCCCGTCTGCTTGGAGCCAAAGCCACCACCGATGCGCGGCTTAATAACCTGTACCTGCGACTGCGGAATGTCGAGCGACTGCGCGACCATGCGGCGCACGTGGAAGGGCACCTGCGTAGAGGTGGTCACCGAGATGCGGCCGAACGCGTCGGTCGTCGCGAAGGCACGGAAGGTTTCCATGGGCGCGGTCTGCGTGGCCTGGCTGGTGTAAGTGCGCTCAAAGACGATGTCGCTCTGGGCGAAGGCCTCGTCCAGATCGCCATAATCGCTGGTACCGCTACACACCAGGTTGCGCGGGACATCGCCGCCCTGCGGGAACATAAAGGTCACGTCGCCCTCGGGGTGGACCACGATGTCGTTATCGAGTGCCTGGGTAAAGTCGAGCAGCGGCTCGAGCACCTCGTAGTCGACTTTGATGAGCTTGAGCGCCTTATCGGCGGCCTCCTCGGTCTCGGCGGCGACAATCGCCACCTCCTCGTTTTGATAGCGCACGAGGTTCTCGAGGATCAGGCGGTCGTAGGGACTCGGCTGCGGATAGCTCTGGCCGGCGATGGTAAAGCGGCGTTTGGGCACGTCCTCGTAGGTGTAGACGCCAACGACACCGGGCACCTTCAGGGCGCGCGACGTATCGATGGAGCGGATCTTGGCGCGAGCATACGGGCTGCGCTTGAGTTTGACGATGAGCGCGCCGGCGGGCACCATATCGCCCGTGTAGACGGGACGGCCCTCGAGCAGGGCCTTCGAATCCTTCTTGGGCTGCTTGTGGGTAATCTGCTTGTAGGAGACGCCGTCAGAGCTGGTGTCGTTGACCGGCAGCTCGGGCATCTCAAAGCCCACCTGCACGCCGGATTCGTTAAGGAAGCGGACGATGGCGCGCAGCTGGCTCTCGTAGCCGCTGCAACGGCACAGGTTGCCGGCGAGCTGGCGCGAGAGCTCCTCGCGCGTGGCGACGAGGCTCGGGTCCTCCTTGGCGGCGCGGGCGAGCGCCAGCACGTTCATGATGAGGCCAGGGGCGCAAAAACCGCACTGCTCAGCACCTTCGGCAGCCATCGCACGGGCGAGAGCCTCGGACTCGGCCTTAAGGCCCTCAAGCGTGGTGATGTTGTGTCCCTCAACACGGGCGGCGGGAACTGAGCAGCTCAGCACCGGGTCGCCGTCGAGCCACACCGTGCACAGGCCGCAGTTGGTGGTTTCGCAGGCACAGCGCACCGACGCGCAACCCTGCTCGCGCAGCAACGCAAAGAGCATGGTGTCGGGGGCAATCTGAACCTTGACCTTGCGGCCGTTGAGCGTAAAGGAAAGATCGATGAGTTTGGCAGCCATTAGCGCACCTCGCTAGAATCGACGCCGGGCACGCGGCGGCAGGAATACTCGTCCGTGGCGAACTTAGGGATCTGCACGGTCTCGAGCTCGCGGGCAAGCGCGGCCGAAAGCTCGATGCCGGCGGCGCGGCGCACGGCCTGCACGGCAAGCGGCGCCGAGATGCGACGGCGGTACTCGGCTGAGCCCCACAGGTTGGTGCCGTAGCTCAGCGCGCGCACGGACGCGGCAAGGGCACGCAGCTCATCCTCGGAAGGCTGCTCGTTCACCAAGCCGCATGCCTCGCCCTGCAGCAGGGTCGCGCGCAGCGGACGGGCACCCACGGTGACATGCCAGCTGTTGTCCCACCAGGCGGCGGTGACATTGAGCGAGGGGAAGTCGGTCGCGGCCTTGCGCACGGCCTCATAGCTCGCGCGGTAGTCGTGCTTAACGACCACGACGCGCTCGATCACGTCGCGCACGTAGCCCATGTCAACGAACTCGGCGAGCGGCACGCGGCCGGCACCCGTCAGCTCAACATAGGAATCGAGCGCGAGGAAGGCAGAGAGAACGTCCGAGAAGCCAAAGCGGCCGTAGATGCTGCCGCCCACCGTGGCGGTATTGCGCAGCTGCACGCCCACGATGTCGTGGACGGCGAACTCAAAGACATTGTTGACAAGCGCGTTGAGCCCGGCATGACGCTCGAGCTGGCGCAGGGTACACATGGCACCGATGCGAAACTCGGTCTCGGTCTCCTCGATCTGATCGAGTCCGCAGGCCGAAAGGTCAATCGCCGTCGCCACACGACGCGAACCCAGACGCATCCAGATGCCGCCGCCCACAATCTTGTTGTTGCGGTTCTTCTGCAAGAGCTCATAGGCTTCGGCCGCGTTTCCAACACGGACGTAGGTACCGAACTTGAGCACGTTCTCCCCCATCTCTTCACTTGTCCAGTACGTTTAAGTGTACCAAACGAGGGGCCGCCGCCATCGTCACCATAGAAAAAGGCTCCCAGCCGGATAGCTGGGAGCCTCATCACATGCTATGTCGAGCGAAGATTTAGCAGACGCCCTGGGCGAGCATGGCGTCGGCGACCTTCAGGAAGCCGGCGATGTTGGCACCCATAACGAAGTTGCCCTCCTGGCCATACTCCTTGGCGGTGTCGTCCACGTTGTGGAACATACCGCGCATGAGCTGCTCGAGCTTGCCGTCGACCTCCTCGAAGGTCCAGGACAGGTGCTCGGCGTTCTGGCTCATCTC
>USFU01000071.1 GCA_900554135.1 uncultured Collinsella sp.
CACGGCAACCGCAGCCAGGCCCAGCGCGAGCGCGCGCTTTCGGCCTTCCGCGACGGCACCGTCGACGTGCTGGTGGCGACCGATGTCCTCGCCCGCGGCATCGACATTAGCGATGTGCGCTACGTCGTGAACTTTGACGTGCCGGCAGAGCCGACCGACTACATCCACCGCATTGGCCGCACGGGCCGCGCCGGTGAGCTGGGCTGGGCCATTACGTTTGTGACCGAGCAGGACGTCGATGAGTTCTACGAGATCGAGAAGCTCATGGACAAGACGGCCGACATCTACGAGGCCGGCGACTTGCATGTAGGCCCCAACCCGCCCGCCGTCGACCCCGAGCGCGATCCTGCGGCCTTTAAGGTGAAGAAGAAGACCAAGCGCGGCAAGTCCAAGAGCAAGAAGAAGCTCAAGCAGGCACGTCGCGACGGCAAGCGCAACGGCGACGATTACGGCGATGTTGCCGGTCGTTCCAACCGCGGTCGCGACGAGCGTCGCGGCGACGGCGAGCGTCCGAGCCGTCCCAAGCGCGGCGGCAAGACCCGCGTGCGCGAGGGCGTTCAGGCTCGTGTGGACGAGGCCGTGGAGAGCGTGGCCCGCGAGGTGGTTGCCGAGGAGCGTGCCGGTGCTGTTGAGCAGGGCCCGCGCGGCAACCGTGCCGAGCGTCGTGCCAAGCAGTTCCAGGGCGAGGCGCATCGCCGTCGCCGCGAGGACGAGGACCGCGGTGGTCGTCGCCGTGTTGAGCGCGAGGACGAGGGCCGTGGCTCGCGTGGCGGCAAGCGTGGCTCGGGCGACCGTCGTCGCTCCGGTCACGATGGCGAACGCGGCGGGCGCGATGAGCGCCGCGGCGGCGAAGGCCGTGGTTCGCGTGACGAGCGTGGTACCCGCGGCGGCGAGTCCCGCGGCGGCAAGCGCTTTGACGAGCGCGGAGGTCGCGAGGGTGGCCGTGGCGGCGAGCGTCGCGAGGGTGCTCGTGGTAACGGCAACCGCGGTGGCGCCGGTCGTTCGAATGGGTCGCGCGATCGTCGCGACCCGCGTGCCAGCCGCGATCGTCGCGATGACTGGCGCAACTACGACGACACCCGCGAGGAGCGCCGTGGCGGCTATCGCGGTGGGCGCGGCGGCAACCAGGCCGGCTCCCGCGGCGGTCGTGCCGGCGGTCGCGATAACCGTGGCAGCTATGGCAACAATCGTGGTGGCAAGCGCGGCGGTAGCTCCCGTCGCCCCGGCGACGGCGGCGGCAAGCGCAAGTAACATACGCATCGCACGCTAGCGTGAGACAAGCTAAGGGCCCGAGCAAACAACGCTCGGGCCCTTTTGTTTGCCGTGCCTATCGGTAATTCAAACGTGATTTTCGCGGGATTGCATCTGAGGGATGCCGAGGACCTATTTTCTGCCATGCAGCAATGGGTCCCATGGGGTGCGCCGTGCATTTTTTGGAGTATTCAGCAGCTCTAGTTGGCTGCATACGATTCGGTATTGCCAACGGTGGCCTTCAGATATAGCCTATGAGCGTTTTGAGTTAGATTTCGCCGTTTTTAGAAGCAAAGGTACGTCATTCTCGCTTTGTCGGAACCCAAAATGATGCAGCGCCCTAAAGGTTTGCCCGCTCGGAGTATTGCTGGCGCGAGCGCGCTGCAGAATACTCCGTTTTTTGCACGTGCTGGGACGGGGTACCTCAGGAGAACGTGGCGGTTATCAATAAATATATGCAATCTGTACCGGGAATTATGCAAACCGAAAAGGCGGGCAGTATGGGTTGGTGTATCGGGCTGCCTGGCGCACCAAAACGGGGAGCTCCCTTATGCGCCGTATACTCTGTCTGAATGTAAAAACGGCTTGACGCGTTGCCAGGCGTAGGGGGAGGGTGCCTCGATGAGCGTATTCGAAATTGTGTTTAGTCCGACTGGTGGAACGCGGAAGGTGTCTGGCCTTGTGGCTGGGGCGCTGGACAAGAATACCGTTACCGTCGATCTGACCGACAGCGGGCTAGATTTCAGCGCCGTCTCGATGACTGAGGACGACGTGGCCGTAATCTCTGTGCCGGCGTATGCCGGTAGAATCCCGGCTGTGGTGGCTGACCGGTTGGGTATGGTGCGCGGCAACGGGGCTCGGGCTGTTTTGGTTTGTGTATACGGCAACCGCGCGTTTGAGGACACGCTCGTAGAGCTGGAAGACGTTGCGAAGCGTGCCGGATTTAGGGTGGTTGCAGCGGTTTCTGCCATTGCTGAGCATTCCGTTGCTCGTCAGTTTGCTGCTGGGCGACCGGATGCGCAGGATGCGGCGCAGCTCGCAGAGTTTGCGCAGCAAATTCAGCAAAAGCTGTTGGCTGAGGATGCATCCGAGCCCTCTATTCCCGGCAATCGTCCTTATAAACAAGCTGGAGGTCATCGCATGACACCCGAGGCAATAGAGGATTGCGTCTCCTGCGGTGCATGCGCCGCGGCGTGCCCCGTTTGTGCTATCGACAAGGGCGACCCCAAGCGAGCAGCTGGCGAGGCGTGCATCTCCTGCATGCGCTGCATCGCCGTATGTCCGCGAGGCGCTCGCAAGCTTGATCCCAACAAGCTATCCGCTGTTTCCCAGATGCTGGGCAAGGTCTGCGTCGTGCGGAAGGAATGCGAACTCTTTATCTAGCGCAAACGAGATTGGTGCAAGGAATGTCCCTGGGTGCCGGCAGAAAAGGAATGTCCCTAAGTGCCGCATACCGTTTATCGAAGAAAAAATACCGTTCATCGGTCATAATGGTTGTTCCGGCTTTGGGCTTGTCTACAATAGCTCCCGTAAAAAGAAATGCGGAAGGTTACCGAGTCCCTCGGACGTGGGCCTAACCAAAGTCTTTGAACGGGTGCGTCTCTATGGATGCATTCGCTTGATTTTGGTTGGGCTTTATTTATGAAGGGACATGCCACCATGGGTTTCTTTTCTCGCCTGATGGGCGGTTCGGATGAGCAGAAGACTGCAGCTTCCGAGTTCGAAATCCTCGCTCCCGTTTCCGGCGAGCTTGTTCATCTAGAAAATACCAATGACCCCGCTTTTAGCAGCCGTGCCGTGGGCGATGGCGTTGCCGTGGTTCCCCAAGAGGGAACGGTGTGCGCTCCTATTTTCGGCACCGTCGCGGCGCTGTTTCCGACTGAGCACGCGCTGGGCATCATGTCCGACGACAGCTCTGCTCAGGTGATGCTGCATATCGGAATCGACACTGTTAAGCTTGAGGGCAAGGGCTTCCATGCGCTTGTTGCCCAGGGTGACCATGTCGACGCGGGCCAGCCCCTCGTCGAGGTCGATTTCGACGCGGTTCGCGCCGCCGGCTTCGATCCCACGGTCTTCGTTATCGTGTGCGAGCGCTCGGAGAACTCGACTCTTCGTGAGCATGCTGCCGGCCCTGTCGCTGTTAAAGAGCCTGTCGTCTGGCTTTCCGAGTAAATTCTTGTGGTGGGTACCGTGGTTATCAAGCGAGTTTTTAACAACAACGTCGCAATGGTCACTTCGGACGATGGCTCCGAGCTCATCGTCATCGGTCGAGGCCTCTGCTTTGGCCGTCATGCCGGCGATGCCATCGACGGGGCGTCGATCGAAAAGACCTACGCGTTGCAGGAGGGAACTTCTCAGGATTCGCGTACGATTGACCGCTTGGCACATCTTTTGGAGTCCATCCCCACCGTCAACCTCGTGATTGCCGAGGACATTGTTCAGATGCTCCGTCGAGAGCTCAATGTTGATATCAACGACAAGATTCTCATTGCTCTCGCAGACCATATCAGCCTCGCTTTGGAGCGTGAGCGCAAGGGCGTCTCCTGTGAGAATCCATTGCTGCTCGAGATCCAGCAGTTCTATCGCAAGGAGTATGCACTTGCGGGCCGTGCGCTGCAGATTATCAAGGAGTATATGGGCATCCAGATGAGCGAAGAAGAGCAGGGTTTCATTACGCTGCATATCGTCAACGCCACCATGCCGCAGCGCTCCGACCGTTTGATTGTTTCGGTCCAGCTTGTTCGTGACGTGCTTGCGATTGTTTCTGAGCGCTATTCTACGACCCTCGATAACACCTCGCTGCCTTACGAACGTTTCGTTCGTCACCTGCAGTTTTTCGCGCAGCGAGCGCTCGATCCTGCGGCCGGGCAAATCAATGGCGACGCGCTGTTCCGAATCGATGAAACGGCGTATCCGTGCGCATTCTCGTGCGCGGACGCCATAGCCGCCCACTTGTCGTCTACCTATAACGTTGTCGTTACCGATGCCGAGAAGAGTTATCTCGCATATCACATTGTTAACCTGCTTGGAGAACCTGGTCTCTAGGCATAACGTGCCCACACATCGATTGATATAAGGCAAGGCTCACGGTCTTGTCCGGGGCACATCTGTCTAAATTTGCGGAAAAGGAAGGGGAGTACCGCTATGACCGCAAAAAAGAAGTTCAATTTCAAAGCGCCGTTGGAGGTGTTCGCGAAGTCGATCGTTCAGCCGATGATGTATCTCTCGGTTGCCGGCATCCTGCTCATCGTGGGCATCATTCTGACCAACAAGACCATCTGCGCTTTGGTCCCCGTACTGGGCTCCGGCCCGTTCCAGCTTGTGGGCGCCGTTGTCTATCAGTCGCTGATGTTTATCATCAACAACCTCTCGATTCTGTTCTGCGTGGGCATCGCCGGCGCCATGGCAAAGAAGAACAAGGGCCATGCTTCGCTGATTGCCCTGATGTCGTTCTTCCTGTTCCTGCAGGCTAACAACATCGTGCTCAACGCCACCGGCTCTCTTGCCGAAGCGAGCGGCATGCTCGGTCTTACCGGAACCGGCCAGGCCACCGTTATGGGCATCCAGGTGCTCGATACCGGCGTGTTCGGCGGCATCATCCTGGGCTGCATCACCGGTGCCGTGTTCAACAAGTACTCGAACAAGCAGTTCCCCATTGCCCTTTCGATGTTCTCGGGCGTTCGCTTTCCGTTCCTGATCATGATCATCATTTCCTGGATCATGGGCGCTGGCTTCTGCATCGTTTGGCCTCCGGTTCAGGGTGCCATCTCCTCCGTTGCCGGCATCATTAAGGAGTCGGGCAACATCGGTCTGTTTATCTACGGCATGCTCAACAAGCTGCTCGTTCCCACCGGTCTGCACCACCTCATCTACACCCCGTTCCAGTTCTCCGATGTGGGTGGCACCCTGACGCTGGGCGATCAGGTTATCGCCGGTGCCTACCCCATCCGTGTTGCCGAGATGGCAATGACGGGCCAGCCCTTCTCCGACAGCACCTACTTCAACAGCTACACCTTCAACAACCTGTGGCCCTACATCGGTATCGGTCTCGCCTTTATCTTCACCGCTTACAAGGGGAACAAGGATAAGACCAAGGCCGTTATCATCCCGCTGATCATCACCGCCGTGCTCTCCTGCGTGACCGAGCCCATGGACTTCCTCTTTGTCTTTGCCGCTCCCGTGCTCTTTGTCGTTCACTCGGTTCTGTCCGGCATCTTCCTGGTCCTGCTCAAGGTCCTCTCCGTGCCCGCTTCGACTGCAGGCGGCATCATCAACATCGTGGTTTCCAATCTGGTCCTGGGTGTCGACAAGACCAACTGGCCGGTTATGCTGGTGCTTGGAGTCGTCAACGCCGCTCTGTACTTCTTCCTCTTCACATTCCTTATTAAGAAGCTCAACCTCCACACGCCTGGTCGCGAGGAGGAGTCCGAGCTCGCCGAGTCCGTTGCCGAGGGCGAGGCCGCCGCGTCTGTCGCGGTGAAGCAGGGCGCTGTTGCCGCGGCTCCCGCAGAGGGCGTCGATGCAGGTATTGCCGACCTGGTCGCAGGTCTTGGCGGCAAGGACAACATCGAGGAGCTCGAGAACTGCTTTACGCGTCTCCGCGTGAACGTTAAGAACCCGGACCTCATCAATGAGGACCTCATCAACCACGTGCCCAACAGCGGCATCAACCGCAACGGCAATAATATCCAGATCATCTTTGGCATGAAGGTCGCCGAGATGCGCGACAAGGTCGAAAACGCAATTGAGAAGGAGCAGTAAACAATGATCATTACTCTGTGTGGTGGCGGATCCACCTTTACCCCCGGCATCGTCAAGTCCATCGCTCTGCGCAAGGACGAGCTCGACGTTGACGAGATTCGTCTGTACGACATCAACGAGGAGCGCCAGCGCAAGATCGGCGTGCTCGTGGACTGGATTTTGCACGAGGACCTTGGCCTGGACATCAAGCTCACGGTGACCACCGACAAAAAGACGGCTTTTACCGACGCGAGCTTCGTGTTTGCCCAGATGCGCGTGGGTGGCTACGCCATGCGCGAGCAGGACGAGAAGATTCCGCTGCGTCACGGCTGCGTGGGTCAGGAGACTTGCGGTTGCGGCGGCCTTGCCTACGGCATGCGCACCATCTTCCCCATGGTCGAGCTGATCGATGACGTTGAGAAGTACGCCAAGAAGGACTACTGGATTCTCAACTACTCCAACCCTGCCGCCATCGTCTCCGAGGGCTGCCGCGTGCTGCGCCCCAACGCTCGCATCATCAACATCTGCGACATGCCGATCGCGATCATCGACGTGGTTTGCGCCGCGCTCGATATCGAGAAGAAGGATGTCGAGTACGATTACTTTGGCCTCAACCACTTTGGTTGGTTTACCTCGATCCGTCACAAGGGCGAGGAGGTCCTGCCCCAGCTGCGCGAGTACATCAAGGAGCACCAGATCCTGCTGCCCGACTCCTACCTCAAGGGCATGGGCTCGCTCATGGCAAAGAAGCCCGAGGAGACCGCCGACGAGCACCCCGAGCAGAACCGCCACACCAAGGGCAGCTGGTACTACGTCTGGAAGGGCGAGTACGAGATCATGGAGTGCTTCCCGGAGTACCTGCCCAACACGTATCTGAACTACTACCTGCAGCAGAAGGAGTTCGTCGAGCACTCCAACCCCGAGCGCACCCGTGCGAATGAGGTTGAGGAGACGCGCGAGAAGAACCTCTTCGACGGCATCGATCACTACGAGAAGACGGGCGAGATCGACGAGAGCACGTTCTATGCGGGTAGCCACGGCGACTGGATTGCCGACCTGGCTATCGCTCTGAAGAACGACACCAAGCAGCGCTTCCTGGTCATTTGCGAGAACAAGGGCGCTATCCCCAACATGCCCTACGACGCTATGGTCGAGCTGCCTGCCTACATTGGCAAGAACGGCCCCGAGGTCATCAGCCGCGACAACATTCCTCTGTTCCAGCAGGGCCTCATGATGCAGCAGCTGAACTCCGAGAAGCTCGTGGTCGAGGCTACGATCGAGGGTTCGTACGAGAAGGCGCTCAAGGCCTTTACGCTGAACAAGACCGTGCCTTCGATGAAGGTCGCCAAGGAAGTTCTCGACGACATGATCGAGGCCAACAAGGGTTACTGGCCCGAGCTTAAGTAAAAGCAACAGGGTCGCTGACCGCATGCCTGGAGCAATGCCCCGTCCACGTGATTGCGTGGGCGGGGCATTGTCATTTGGTAACGCGTTTTATCAAATATGGCATTTATCTGCGGTAATGTTCTATTTCACCGCCGAGGGTGACATTTTATACCGCCTGCCGAACTGCGTGGAGACCTAACAACTTTTTAGGTCAGTGTTGTGCGTGTAGCAACTTCGCCCGGCCTCGCCTCCGGGCTGCCATGTGAGAGGGGATCTTATGGCTCGACTGCACGTAATGGAACGCAGCCACGCTCAGGCCGTCATGGACGACCTGCACGATGCGCTTGGACGCCGTCTGGCGGTGAGTTCGCTCGCCCCGTGCCCCGTTGAGTTTACGGCGGCGCTCGTCAACCTGTGCTCCACCCAGAGCTGCGGCAAGTGCACGCCCTGCCGCGTGGGCTTGAGCGCGCTGAGCGACCTGCTCGCCGATGTGCTCGAGGGCCGCGCCGATGAGTCCACGCTCAACTTGATTGAGCGCACGGCCCGCACCATCTATCTTTCGAGCGATTGCGCCATCGGTTACGAGGCCGGCGCCATGGCGCTTACGGCTATCCGCGGTTTCCGCGACGATTTTGAGCACCACATCCGCGAGCACTCCTGTGGCTTTGACCGCGAGGCCCGCGTCCCGTGCGTCTCGGGCTGTCCGGCGCACGTCGACATTCCCGGTTACATTTCGCTCGTCGAGGCCGGCCGCTATGCCGATGCCGTCAAGGTCATCCGCAAGAACAACCCGCTGCCGCTCGT